>JAVJVK010000007.1:300000-398409 GCA_040221175.1 Phycisphaerales bacterium | reverse complement strand
CGGCGGCCCGGCCGCTGCGCCGGGCCGGCCCGTGGCTGGCCCTGGACGGCGGCGGCCGCCCGGCGGGCCTGGTGGCCGTGGCGCCCGCGCACCGGGGCGCCGCGCGCGAGCCGGTGACGCGCGAGCGCATCGCCGACGTGCTAGCCGCGGGCCTGGGCGTGCCGCTCTCGGATGGCCAATCGCTGGGCTGGCTGGACCGACCGGGCGGCCAGATCGAGGGCGCCGCGTCGCCCGCGGAGGCCATGGCCCGCACCGAGCCCAGCCTGGCGATGGGCGCCATCCTGCTGGGCGCGGCCCTGGCGCTAGCGGCGCTCGAGGCCGTGCTGGCCCGGCTGTTCAGCCACGCCCAGGTCGCCGGCGCGACGGCCGGCGGCGCGGGCACGCGGCGGGAGGCGGCGTAGATGCTGGGCGTGCTCGAACGGCTGGTCGCGGCGCCCCAGGGCCTGTTCAGCAGGCTGTTCTCGCTGCGCGAGCTGGGCTTTGGCGACGACGGGGTGGCCCTTGGCTTCGAGCGGCCGCTGCCCACCTGGGGCTGGGCGCTGGTGGTCATGGGCTGCTGCGTGCTGGGCTGGTGGGGCTACCGCCGGCTGGAGGGGCCCCGCGCGGCGCGGCTGGGGCTGGCCGGCGTGCGCGGCCTGCTGCTGCTGGTGCTGGTGGTGCTGGCCTGCGGGCCGCGGCTGGAGCGCACGAACGAGCGGCTGGAGCCCGACTGGGTGCTGGTGCTGGTGGACCGCTCGGTCTCGATGCGCGTGGCCGATGCGCCCCTTGCCATCGCCGGCACGGCCCGCCCCACGCGCGACCAGCAGCTGCGGGCGTTGCTCGAGCGGCACGAGCCCATGTTCGCCGACATCGCCGCCCAGCGCGAGGTGGTGTGGCTGGGCTTCGATGCCGCGGCGTTCGATCTTCGCGCGCGAACCGATGACCGGGCGGCCTCGCCCGGCCCGCCGCCGCTGCCCGAGGCCGACGGCCGGCGGACGGCGCTGGGATCGGCCGTCAGCAGCGCCCTGACGCGCGCCGCGGCGCGCCCGCTGTCGGCGGTCGTGGTGCTCAGCGACGGCCGGTCGATCGACGAGCCCAGCGCCGCCGTCGTGCGCCGATTGGTGGGCGAGCGCGTGCCGGTGCACGTGGTGCCGCTGGGCAGCCCACGCGCGGCCACCGACGTGGCCATCGCGCAGGCCGTCGCGCCCGAGGCCGCCTTCGCGCGAGACCAGGCGCCCGTCCGCGTTCGGCTGGATCGCCGCGGCCCGGCCGCCGGCTCGGCGGGCGTGCTGGAGCTCATCGATCGCACGAGCGGCGACGTCATCGATCGGGTTCGCATCGAGGCCGACGACGAACGCTGGCGGGACGACGCCGCCGAGGCCACGCTGGTGGCCGGCGAGCTCGAAGCGGGCGAGGCAAGCTGGCAGGTGCGCTTCGTGCCCGACGAGCCCGACCTGCTGGCCGAGAACGACTCGGCCGACCTGAGCGTGCGCGTGGTCGATCGACCGCTGCGCGTGCTGTACATCGACGGCAGCCCGCGGTGGGAGCGGCGCTACCTGACCAGCATGCTGCTGCGCGAGCCCAGCGTCAGGAGCAGCTCGCTGCTGCTCGCCGCGCGGCGGAGCTTTATCGAGGAAGGCAACGTCACCATCGGCTTCCCGCCCACGACCGACGAGGCGTGGGCCGAGTACGACGTGGTGGTAATCGGCGACGTGCGCTCGGGGCTGTTCAGCAACGAGCAGCTCGACCAGCTCCGCGAGCACGTGGCCAGCCGCGGCGCGGGGCTCCTGTGGATCGGCGGGGTCTCGAGCACGCCCTCGAGCTGGCGCGGCACGCCGCTGGAGGACCTGCTGCCGTTCCGCATGGATCAGGGCGCGGGCGTGTCGGACGTCAGCGAACCGGTGGTGCTCGACCGCACCACCTCGGGCGAGCGCTTGGGCGTGCTGCGGCTGGACGAGAGCCTGGCGACCTGGCCGGCATACCTGAGCGACCCGGCGACGGGCTGGAACCGGCTGTGGTGGAGCCAGCGCATCGACGAGGGCGCCCTCAAGCCCACGGCCGAGGTGCTGGCCCGCTTCGAGCCAGCCCAGGGCGGGTCGGCCACGCCGGCGGTGCTGACGATGCCCTATGGCTCGGGCCGCGTGGTGTACGTCGCCACCGACGAGATCTGGCGGTATCGCTACGGTCGGGGCGAGCCGCTGTTCGAACGTTTCTACCTGCCGCTGGTGCGCATGCAGGCGCGCGGCCGCCTGGCGCGGACGGGCGCCGAGGCGGCGCTGAGCGTCTCGCCCCGGCCCGCGCTCGTGGAACGGCCGGCCCGCGTGGAGGTGCGGCTGCTGGATCAGTCGCTGGTCGATCGCAGGCTGCCGGCGGTGCGCGCGCAGGTTCGGCCCCTGGGCGATCGCTCGCAGGGCGCGGCGCCGCAGTCGCTGACGCTGGGGATCGAGGACACCGGCGCCCGGCGTGCGCTCTCGCAGGGATACGCCGCATCGTGGCTGCCGACCGAGCCGGGAACGTACGAGATCATCGTGGACGAGCCGCTGCTGGCTCCGCTGGGGCTGCGCATCGAGGTGGAAGTGCTGGCCGACAGCGACGAGCTGCGCGATCCGATGGCCGACCACGACCTGCTGGCTTCGCTGGCCGAGCGAACGGGCGGGCGCGTGCTGGGGATGGACACGCTGGGCGAGCTGCCCGAACTGCTGCCGCGGCGGGAGGTGGTCGTCGCGGGCCAGCCGCAGATTGAGCCGTTGTGGGACCGGCCCATCGCGCTCGTCGTCCTGCTGGTGCTGCTCACGATGGAGTGGGTGGGCCGGCGGCTGATCCGATTGATCTGAACCGTGGAGCGAACGGGAGGTGCGGGCATGAGCCCATGGAAGAAGCTTGTATGCGTCGCGGGAACACTGGTGGCTTCGGTTGCCATGGCGCAGACCGGGGGCCGGCCCAGCGCTGAACACCTGGCCCGCGCCCAGGACATGCGCGACAAGGCCGCCACGTATCTGCTGGCCCAGCAGGACGAAGACACCGGCGGCTGGAACGTCCGGCCCGGCGGACCAAATCTGCCAGCGATCACCGGGCTCGTGCTGCTGGGGATGACGGCCGACGAGGCGTTCATGCGGCGCGATGCCCAGACCGAGCGCGCGATCGAGCAGGGGTATGCGTACCTCTACTCGATGCAACAGGGCGACGGGGGCATCTACGACCAGATCCTCCCGCAGTACAACACCGCCATTTCGCTTGCGGCGCTGTCGCGGCTGGACACGCAGCGTTCGCGTGACGCCGCGAGGGAGGCGCTGGCCTTCCTGCGCAACTTGCAGTACAGCCAAGACAACCCCAACCCAGAGTTGCAGGTCAGTCGATCGCACCCGTTCTATGGCGGCATCGGCTACGGCGGCAGCGGCAGGCCGGACAACAGCAACATGCACATGTTCATGATGGCGCTCGAAGAGGCGGGCGTGCCCGCCGACGACCCGGCCGTGCAGCGGGCCCTGGTCTTCCTCGGCCGCACGCAGATGGACGACCGCATCAACGACATGGACTACGCCGAGGGCTCGCGGCAGGGCGGATTCGTGTATGCCACCAGCCCCAGCGGCGAAGAGATTGGCGTCGGCGAGAGCAAGGCCGGCATGATCGAGGAAACCCTGGACGACGGCACGCGTGTCAGCCGGCTGCGGGCGTATGGCTCGATGACGTATGCGGGGTTCAAGAGCTACGTGTATGCCGAGTTGCCGGCCGACGACCTGCGCGTGACGGCCGCCCGGGACTGGATCGCCCGCCACTACACGCTCGAAGAGAACCCGGGCCTTGGGGCCGAGGGCACGTACTACTTCCTGCTCACGTTCAGCCGGGCACTGGATGCGTTCGGCGAGCCGACGCTCGAGGTGGTTGCCGAGGACGGCTCCACGCGGCCGGTGAACTGGGCCGACGACCTCATCGACCGGCTGGGCGAGTTGCAGAACGCCGACGGCTCGTTCCGCTCGGTGAACGACCGTTGGATGGAGAACGACCCGGTGCTGATCACCTCGTATGCCATGATCGCCCTGGGCGAGGTGCTGGACTGATCGCGGGCGGGCAGCGGCCGTATACTGCCCCTGCCGCGGGCGTAGCTCAATGGTAGAGCGTCAGCCTTCCAAGCTGAATGTTGCGCGTTCGAGTCGCGTCGCCCGCTTTCCGCCGCGTATCCCTCCAGGGCTGGCCCTGGGTCCCCTCCAGGAGCGCTCGTGGATCCCACCGCTCTGACGCAAAACCTGCTGTCGCCGCCGATCCTGTTCTTCGGGCTGGGCATGCTCGCGACCGTCGTGCGGTCGGACCTGTCGGTACCCCCGGCGGTCGCCAAGGGCCTGTCGATTTACCTGCTGGTGTCCATCGGCTTCCACGGCGGGTACGAGCTCCATCGCAGCGGGCTGGACCTTGGCGTCGTCGGCACGCTTGGCGTGGCGGCGCTGTCCAGCGCGGTGCTACCGGTGCTCGGCTTCTTCGTGCTGCGCACGCGTTTGAAGGGCCAGGATGCCGCGGGTATCGCAGCCTGCTACGGCTCGGTGAGCGCGGTGACGTTCATCACGGCCATCAGCTTCCTGGAGCGCGGGCAGACCGAGTACAGCGGGCACCTGATCGCCGCCATGGCGCTCATGGAGTCGCCGGCCATCGTGACGGGCATCGTCCTGGCCACGCTCGTGCGCACGGCCGATACGAGCGACGACAACCAGCGCCCCGAGTGGCGCGCCATGGCCCACGAAGCGCTGGCCAACAGCGCCATCGTGCTGCTGCTGGGCAGCCTGGTCATCGGCTACGTATGCGGTGATTCGGGCTGGGCCACCATGAAGCCGCTCGTCAAGGACCCATTCCAGGCGGTGTTGTGCCTGTTCCTGCTGGACATGGGCCTTGTGGCGGCCCGCCGGCTGGGCGACCTGCGGCGGTCGGGCGTGTTCCTGGTGAGTTTCGCGCTCATCGCGCCCCCGGTGCAGGCGTCGCTTGGCATCCTGGCGGCCGCGGCGCTGGGGCTGTCTCAGGGCGATGCGCTGCTGCTGGCGGTGCTGTTTGGCAGCGCGAGCTACATCGCCGCGCCGGCCGCGTTGCGTTTGGCGCTGCCCAACGCCAATCCCAGCCTGTACGTGCCCATGAGCCTGGGCCTGACTTTTCCATTCAACATCATCGTGGGCATTCCGCTCTACGCCACGATCATTCAATGGTGGTGGACGTGATGGCAACGCATGCGACCCAGAACGAAGGCGGCATGACGCCCATGAAGCGGCTGGACATCGTCGTCGACACCCTGCACCTCAACCGCCTGCTCACCAAGTTGCGTCAGGCGGGCGCGACCGGCTACACCGTCTTGCCCAACGCCTCGGGCTTTGGCGATCGTGGCGACCAGCGGGCCGACGACCCCAGCGGCGTCTCGACCAACGCGTGCGTCATGCTGGCCGTTCCGATGGAGAGCGCACCGCAGGTCATCGAGGCCGCTCGCCTGGCCCTGCGCAAGTACGGCGGCGTGTGCATCGTGTCCGATTGCCAGTGGCTGGATCACTAGCGGTCAACCGCCGAAGAGGCCCATTTGCCCGCTGGTGTCGGGCTTGACGAACGCCGCGCTCGAGAGCGGGCGCACGTCGCGATTGAGGCCGTAGCGGCGGGTAAACACGTCGAAGTTCTGGGCGATCTGGCGGGCGATGGGGCCGTCGCCGCGACTGCGGTTCTTATCGGCCACGTAGAGCTTGCCGCCGCGGCTTTGCCGGATGAGCGATTCGACCTTGCGGGCCTTGTCGGGGTGCACGTTGCGTTGCAGCCACTCAAGGAAGAGGTCCTTCACCTGGTACGGCAGGCGCAGCAGCACCCAGGAGACCCTTCGGGCGCCGGCGTCGGCCACGGCCTCGAGGATCCGCGGCACCTCGGCATCGGTCAGGCCGGGGATGATCGGCGCGATGTTCACGGTCACCGGCACGCCCGCGGCCGTCAGTTCACGAATCGTTCGCAGTCGGCCGGCCGGGTCGGTCGCGCGTGGTTCGAGCGTGTGCGCCAGGGCGCTGTCGAGTGTGACCAGCGTCACCGTGACGCGGCCGGCGTTGTGGGAGGCCAGCTTCTGCCACAGGTCCACGTCGCGCAGCACCATGGCGCTCTTGGTCATGGTCGTGACGGGCTGGTTGCAGGCGGCCATGATCTCCAGGCACTGCCGCGCCAGGCGCATCGAATGCTCGATGGGCTGGTACACGTCGGTGATGGCCGACATGACGATGGGCTCGCCCGTCCAGTTCCGCTTGCCAAGCTCCTTTTCGAGCATCTGGGGCGCCTCGGGCTTGGCGATGAGCTTGGTCTCGAAGTCGAGCCCGCAACTGAAGCCCAGGAACTCGTGGTAAGGCCGCGCAAAGCAGTAGATGCACCCGTGTTCGCAGCCGCGATAGGGGTTGACCGTCCAGTCGAAGGGCACGTCACTGGTGGGCACCACGCGGTTGATGATGGTCTTCGTGCGATCGTGAAAGACCTGCCGCTGCACCTTCACCGGCTTGCCGTCGCCCTCGGCCTCGCGCTCCACCCACTGTCGGTCGAGTTCCTCGCCCAGCACGTGCAGGCGAACGTCCTCGAAGCGGTTGCCGGGGTTGAGCCCCGCCCCGCGGCGGTGGGCGGGCCCCTTGAGCAACGCATCGCGGTATGAGGGCTCGAAGTCCTCCATACCAAACAATATATAAACAAATAGCGGTGGTCAATCGCCCGCAAGCTGGTGCCAGAGCTCGACCAGCCGATCAGCGGTCTGATCGATGCTCAGGTGCTCGACCTCCACGATCTGATCGGCGAGGGCGCGGTAGATGGCGTCGCGCTTGTCGTAGAGGCCGGCGATCTCGTCGGCCGGATGCTCACCGGTGATCGAGGGGCGATCGCCCAGTTCCTGCCGGAGCCGGCTGGCGAGTGCCTCCGGCGGGGCGTGGAGGTAGACCGGGCCCAGCACGAAACCGCCATCCATGGCTTCGGTCAGCACGCGGCGGGCGTCGGCGAACGCGGTGGTGCCCCCGCCGAGCGCGAGGACGCGGTCGGTTCTCATCGAGAACGCCCTGCCCAGCGCTTCGGCCTCGGCCTGCCTGAACGCTGGCTCGCCCGCGGCGGCCCACGCCTCGCGCACGGTCATGAACGAACGGCCATCCACGCGCTGGATCGTCACGTCGTCCAGATCGGTGAAGGCGATGCCCAGGCGATCGGCGGCGAGCTGGCCGGCCGAGGTCTTGCCGCTGGCGCGGAGACCGATGACGACCAAGTAGCGGCCGGCAAGGTCGGCCACGGCGCTATTCCTTGGCGCGGGCGAGGTAGCGGCCGTCGTCGGTGGCGACCTTGATCTTCTCGCCGATGGTGATGAAGGGCGGCACGCGGGTCTTGAGCCCGGTCTCGCACTCGGCTTCCTTGAGCTGGTTGGTGGCGGTGGCGCCCTTGATGCCCGGGGTGGTGTCGGTGACCTCGAGCTCGACGCTGGCGGGCAGCTCGATGCTCAGGGGGTTCTCTTCGTACACCAGCACCGTGCAGGTGGTGTTGGGCGCCAGGTAGAGCAGGGCATCGCCCAAGAGCTCGGCCGACAGGATGACCTGGTCGTAGTTCTCGGTATCCATGAAGGTCGCGCCGGTCTGATCGCTGTAGAGGTACTCCATCTCGCGGCGGTCCAGCGGCGCGCTCTCGACGGCGTCGCCGCCGGTGTAACGCTTGTCGATGTGCAGCCCCGTGGCAACGTCCTTGAGCTTCACCTGGTAGTAGGCCGGGCCCTTGCCGGGCTTGGTGTGGTCGACCTTGACGGCGATGTAGACCTTGCCATCGATCTGGATGGCGTTGCCCTGGCGGATCTCGTTGGCCTTCATAGTGTGATTCCCATCCTTCTGGCGATCATCGATACAGCGGCTGGCGGCCCCGGGGATGCGCCCAGGACCGGGTCGGTTTCGGCTCGTGCCATCCTCGCCGCGGGGCCGATGGTAGGCTGGGCCGGCCGAGGCCCGTTTGCGACGCGGGCGACCAACCCGCGCGAACCCATTACCGACGCGAGGCCTATTGCCCACGATGTCCCAGAGCCCTTCGCCCCAGACACCCGGCCCAGGCCCGGGTCCAAGAAAGCAGGCCCAGGCCATGGGCCGGCGCGTGGGCGGGGGGCTGAGTTGGCTCATGGTCGCCACGGCCGTGGTCAAGGTCGCCAGCCTGGCCAACATCGCCATCCTGGGCGTGCTGCTCGGTAAGGACGACTTCGGCATCTTCGGCACGGCCATCGGCGTGGCGGCGCTGGTGAACGTCCTGCGCGATGGTGGCGTTCGCCGCATCCTCATCCAGAAGGGCATGCACCGCTACGCCGGGCTGGTCGGCCCGGTGTACGCCTGGACGCTCATGCTCAACCTGCTGGCCGCGGCCATCCTGTGCGCCCTGGGCCCGGTGCTCGCGCGAGTGCACGGCAACGACGAATACGTCATGGTGATGGTCACGCTGGGCATTGCCGCGGGCATCTACGGCCCGAGCATGATCTACCGCAGCAGACTGGCGATGCAGTACCGCTACAAGGCCGTCGCGGCGATGAACGCCAGCAGCGCCATCGTGCGCTACATCGCGATGGTCGCCCTGGCCCTGAGCGGAGCGGGACCGCTCACGTTTACGTGGTCGCTCGTGATTATGGCTGCGTACGAGTGGGCGTTCGGGCTATGGATAACGCGCGATCCCTTGATCCGCTTCGAGCCCAGGCTCCGCTTGTGGCCTGCGATCTGGGCGCGGACCAAGTGGTTGCTGCTGGGCGCGATCGCCCTGGCCCTGCTGCGCCAGGGCGACTATCTCGTGCTGGGCTTCCTCCTGACAGACAGCGTCATGGGCGTGTACGTCTTCGCGTACATGATCGGCGATCAGGTCATGTCGTTGCTGGCCAGCAACCTCCAGCAGGTGCTCATGCCCACGATGAGCGCCTTCCAGCACGACGTGAAGCGCCACGTCGCGTCGGTGCTGCGTGTCAGCGGGGCGCTCACGCTGGTGGCCTCGGGCTTTGCCGGCGCCATCGCCGTGGCGATCGACCCGCTGCAACAGTTCGTCTGGCAGGGCAAGTGGGACGGAGCCGTGCCCGCCGTCCAGGCGCTGGCGTTGTGCTTCTCGCTTCGGCTGCTGGTGACGGTGCAGGAATCGGCGCTCTCCAGCACCGGGCGGTTCCGCACGCAGTTCTGGGCGCTGTTGCTCCAGGGCCTGGGCATGGCCGGCATCGCCGCCGTGGGCGGGCTGCTCTTCCCGCGGGACCCCGGGCTCATCGCCGCGGGCGTGGGGCTCTACTTCGTGATTGGGGTCACCGGCGTGGCGGCGTGGAGCCTGCGGTCGGCTGGCGTGCCGGTGGTGGGCTTCCTGATTACGGTGCTCAGGCCCTGGGGGCTGCTGACCGTCCTTGCCCTTTTGGTCATCCTGGCCGACACGCTGCTGGGCAACCACCTGGACGGCTGGACCACCATGCCGCTGCACGTGCAGGCGTCTCGCATGGCGACGCTGCTGGCGGTGTACGGCGGCGTGGCGGGGTTGGCCGTCAGGGTTCTCATGGCCAGTACGCTCCGCGACGTGTTGCACGTGGCCCCGGACAGGTTCGGGCAACCGGCGGCCCGGCTGCTGCTGCTCAGGAAATAGTATTTTGGCCTTGTTCGTTGTTTGATAGAGTGACATCGATCGCCGCCGTGGCGTCGATGGGTTTTTGCGGTATGATTGGGGCCCCGGCGATGGTGCCGGCGTCTGGAAGGAGAGTCGAACGCTCGTATGGCCAAACAGGACGACAAATTCACCATGGAAGCCATCGTCGTCGAGGCGCTGCCCAACGCCATGTTCAAGGTGCGCCTGCCTAACGAGCAGCAGACCGAAATCCTCGCCTACGTCTCGGGCAAGATGCGCAAGCACTACATCCGCATCACCCCGGGCGACACGGTCACCGTCGAGATGTCGCCCTACGACCTGACCAAGGGCCGCATCACCTTCCGCGGTCGCTGAACCACGCTCCACAATCGAGCCACGAAAAACCCCTCGCCTGACGAGGGGTGCGGTCTGTGCGCGTTGCGTTTGCTCCGGGGCACGCCTCGGAGCTGGGGAGGTCAGCAGTCGCGCCCTATTGCACGATCAGCCGCGAGTCGGCCTCGACGGCGCGTGTGATGTTGTAGAAGTTCGGGCTCGTCGCCTTCACCGTCTCGTGTAGCTGCGCGAACTGCTCGGGCGTGCCATCGCCGGCGATGTGCACCGTCTGCCGCAGCTTCGGGTAGCCTGCGGGCGTCGCGCTGTCGATGCCCAGGAAGCCCCGAAGGTCGATCTCGCCCTCGGTCACCACCTCCAGCTTGCTCAGCGACATGCCCATCAATCCCGCCACCGCCGCGTAACCCACCATCATGCATGCGTTCATCGCCGCCAGCAGGTGCTCCTGCGGGTTGGCGTACTCGTTCGAGCCCGTCAGCTCGTGTGGCTCGTCGATCTTGATCGTGAACGGCCGACGCACGAACTGCCCTCCGATCTCGAACCCCTCCACTTGGTGATCGCTCCGCGTGCCGCCCATCCACTGGCTGCGGACGTTCCACCGCGTCTGCCCGGCGGCCGCATCGGCCTCGATCGCCGAGATTGCCCCGCGAAGCTGCTCGAGATCGATGCCGTTGAGGCATCGCGCCCGGCTCTCGCGCTGGTGGGCCTCCAGGGCCTTCGCCCTCGCTTGAGGGTCGGTTGACGTACGGGATTGCATCATGGTCATCGGTGGACCTCCTAGAATTGAGTATCTCTCCGGGGGCCACACGCCACTTTGGCTCGCGCCCGCCGAAGGAATGATGGCCGGGGGCTCGAAGACGAACAGTGCACTCGAGGTCCACTTAGGGGTGGACTTCACGTACACCCATTGGCCGGCTCTGACACCAACGTGGAGGAACCAAGGTGCAAGTTGAAGGCAAGACCATCACTGAACTACTTGGACTGCCGCCCCAACCCACCACGGGCCGCGCCCGGCTCATCTCCGCCGGACTCGAACTCTTTTATCGCTACGGCTTTCAGGCGGTGGGCATCGATCAGGTCATCGATCTCGCCGGCGTCACCAAGACCACCTTCTACAACCATTTCGAGAGCCGCGACGACTTCTTCGTCGCCTGCGTCAAGCAACGAGACGAGTGGGAGAGCCAGGCCTGGATGAACGCCGTTGAGACCATTGCCCCCGACGACCCGCGAGAGCAACTCGTCGCCTTCTTCTATGTCATGGATCGTTGGTTCAACGATCCGGAGTACCGCGGCTGCATCTTCGTGAACGTCGCCGCTGAGTTCACCGATCCACGCCACCCCGTGCACCAGGCGGCCGTCGCCCACAAGAAGAAGACGCGCAACGCCGTGCGCGATCTCGCTGCCCGAGCCGGCGCCACCGATCCCGAGGTCTTTGCGGACCAATTCACGATCCTGATGGAAGGCACCTTCCTGCTTCGGCACGTCCACGATCGCAATGATGCGGCGAAGGTCGCTCTGCCAACCGTTCGCTCCCTGATCGACGCATTCATCCCCGCCGAGCAGGCGGCCTGACGCTTGTCGCCTACCCGGCCAGCCGTACGGCCGCGATCGCCAGGCACGCCACGCCCGCGATCGGCAGGCCCCACATTACCGCCAACTCCAGCGCGTTGATCGCTCGGCCCGTCACGATGTCGCCCTGCGATAGGTCATCGGGGTCGTACGCCACGTCCACAACCTGCCCCACCGCGTGCATCGTCCACGATACCCCCACCGACGAAACGCACTCGAATCGCCGGCCATCGACCTCGTACGCGATGCGGGCGTGACGCGTGCCGGGGCCGTGCCGTGTCGCGTCGCCCGGGTGCATCATCGAGATCTGGTCATCATGCCCCACGACCGTGCCTTCGGTGCGACGGGTCCTGGACTGCCGCTGGCGAAGCTGACGCACCGTCTCCAGCGGCGAGGCGACCATCGCCACGCCAAAGAGCAAGAGCGCGATATCCACGTTCTCCATGGCCCATCCCTCCATCCCAAACGCCCGCCGTATGCATCGGCTTGCAGGGCTTGTCGGTTGAACCCCAACGGTCCCGCCCGCACGTTCGCGGACCCATACCGTGACGAAAGCCATCCCATCGCAGGAGAAGCATCCATGGTCTCAGCCAAGATCCTCGTTCTCGCCGTGCTGCTCGTCGCACTGCTTAGCGCCCCGGGCTTCGCCCAGCAGATTCCTCCCACCCATCCCGATCAGCCCAGCGAGCCTCGCCGCTGGGAGGACATGGGCCGCCAGCGCGACCTCAGCTACCAGCACGACGGCCATCCCCTTCGCGGCTATCTGGCCGAGCCCTTACAGCAGTCCAAGGGCACCGTGCTCATCGTGCACGCATGGAAGGGCCTGGGCGACGAAGAGAAGGAACGCGCCCGCATGCTTGCGAAGCTGGGCTACCGAGCGTTTGCCATCGACATGTACGGCGACGGCGTGCGGGCGAAGGACAACGAAGAAGCCGCCGAACTCGCCGGCACGTACTACGCCGATCGCCAGCTCATGCGCGGCCGCGTGCAGGCCGCCATCGATGCGCTCAAGGACGAGGGCAAGCTCACCGACAACCTCGCGGCGATCGGCTACTGCTTCGGCGGCACCGTGGTTCTCGAGTGTGCCCGCCACGGCTTCGACTTTGACGCCGTGGTCAGCTTCCATGGCGGGCTCCAGTTCCAGAGCGCCCCGCGCCGCGGACAGGTCACGGCTTCCGTCCTGGTGTGCAACGGCTACGACGACCCGCTCGTCAGCATCGAGGACCGCAACGAGTTCAAGCGCGAGATGGCCAACGCCGGCGCCGACTTCGTGTTCATCGACTACGCCAACGCCGTGCACAGCTTCACCAGCAAGGCTGCCGGCCCCATGGCCGAGGGCAAGGCCGCCGCGTACAACGAACTGGCCGACGAGCGCTCGTGGCGGGCGATGCGGGACTGGTTCGAGCACGCGATGGGCGGCTAAGCCTCGTTGCCCTTGTCGCCCTTCGCTTCACGCTGCTCGACCTCGAGCGGGTGCTTGAACGTGAGCGTGCGGTAGGGGAAGGGAATCTCGATGCCCGCCTCGTCGAGGGCGCGCTTGATGGCCGCGACCACCTCGTCTCGGCTCTCGCGCTGCTCCAGCGGCGTGGCGCCCGTCCACCAGGCGACCTCGAAGTTGATGCTGCTGCTGGCAAACTCCTGGGCGAACACCTGGACCGGGTGCTCGTCGGCCACGGTCTGGCAGCCATCGACGGCGTCCTTGATGACCGAGCGCGACGCGTCGACGTCTTCGCCGTAGGCCACGCCCACGACGATCTCGATCCGTCGGTGGGGCTTGTTGGTCAGGACATCGACGGGGTTCTTGTAGATATCGACGTTTGGTACGACGACCAACTCGCCGCGCACGGTGCGGAGCACGGTGTTACGAACGGTCACGTTCACCACGCGGCCGGTGATGCCGTTGCACGAGATCCAGTCGCCGTTCTCGAAGGGGAACCGCCAGAGGATGAGCACCCCTGCGAAGAAGTTCTCGAAGATGTCCTTGAAAGCCAGGCCGATGGCGATCGATCCGACGCCCAGCGCCGTGAGCGCCTTGGTGGGCGTGAGCCCGGGGAACGTGACCATCGCCGCGATCATGAGACCGATCGCCCACACGGCGATCACGACGAAACGAACGATGAGTTCCTTCAGCGACTCGCGCAGCCTGACGCCCGCAAGCAGCCGGCGGGCGATCCACCGCGCGACATACCCCACCACCATCGTCGCCAGCAGGACCAGCACGCCGGCTATCAGCAGGGGCAGGTGCGCCAGGAAGTCCTCGGCGATCGAACGCAGCGTCTGCATTACCGTCGCCGACGGATCCTCCAGGGTGGCCTCCGGGAGCGGGCTGGCGACTTCGGCCCCCGCATCGAGCTCTTCCTGGAGGAAGGTCATGGCTTGAGCATAGGGAGCGGTGCTGGACCGCCGGCCATCAATCCGGAATGACTTGCCTCAGCATGAGGCCGTACAGCTTCTCACGGCGGGAAGGATCCAGTACTCGGTAGATCGCCAGCATGGTCTCGCGTCGCTGGCCGGGCGTGGCCGCCAGGCGGGTGCGCTTGATGTGATCCAGCACGATTTCCCGAATCGCCTCACGCTGCGCGTCGGTCGGGTCGACGCCCGCGTCGATGCTCTCGAGCAATTCGCGGTATCGTCGGAGCGTCAGGTCGTAGGCCTCGCGCAGCTCCTGCTGGAAGATCTGGAATGCCAGTCGCTCTCGCGCCGCGGCGATGGCGGCCTGTCGACGGTCGTCCATCATGCCGCTCGCTCGTTCACGGAGCAACGCTTCCCAGTATGCCTCGTTGATTCGTTCCAGTTCCGCGGCGTGCTCGTCGCCGACGGCCTCGGCCAGTTCGGCCATCAGTGGTGCGGAGGGCGCGCCGGGCTCGAAGCGCTGCCACAACGCACGCATCGCGTCGCGCGCGGCGTCGGTTTCGCCGGCCTGGATGAGATCGGTGACCTCACGCACCGTGTCGAGTTCATCGACGAGCAGCATGCGGACCGCCTCGCCCCGCGCTGCCGTGATGTCACGAATACGCTGGGCGGCATCGGCAGGAAGGCTTCGCGTGGCGATCAGCACTTGGGCCGCGGCGATCTCCGGCCGGCCGGCGATGGGCTCCAGCGATCCATCCATGCGATAACGAACGATCGTCGGTTGGGCATCAACCGCTGGCCCCGACAGCAACCCGGCCTCGCCCTCCTGTGCGAGCGAAGGGACGCACACTCCGAGGAACAGGACGAAACAGCACACGACCAACAGCCAACGCACGAGCATGACGCACCTCCACGAAGGCAGGTACGCTCGACGCGTCGCAGGCGTTTGCGAATCGGCGCGAAAGGCGCTACTGGCCCTGGGCCAGCGAGTATCCCGGCTTGCCGTCGTAGTGCTTGAGCGGCTGGAAGTCGGTGACCTCGAACTTTTCGGCAATGCGGCTGAGCAGGTGGATCAGCGGGCCCTGGCCCATGCTGGGGGCTCGAGACATGTCCCGCAGTTCGAACCGCACGCGGTAATAGTCGACGATGTCGGTGAAGACGCTGCCGCTGGGCCACACCTGGGTGCCGCGGTTGCTCATCATCTTAACCTCGAAAGGCGTCGGCAGGCAGATGGCGCTCAGGCGGTCGGCCAGTTCGCCCGGGCTGAGCAGCGTGTCGAGGTAGATGTCGCAACCCACGTACACGCTTTTGAGCGTCTCGAACGTGCGCATGAGAGTGTTGTGTCGCGGCCGTTCGGGTCGCTCGAAGCAGGTCGCCGCGGGCACGTTGTCGGTGGGCAGCGCCTCGCGAGAATCGGGCGCCTTGCCCAGGTTGCCCTTGATGGCATCGCCAAACTCGCGCGTGCCCACGGCGGGCGTGCCCGTGCTCTGGCCGAAGTCGCCGGTATGCACGCCCTTCTCCAACGTGTGGATCAGCGCGTTCTCGATGGTGTTGGCGTGCTTCATCAGCCCGATGTGCCGCAACATCATCAGACCGCTCAGCAGCAGGCTGGTGGGGTTGGCCAAGCCCTTGCCGGCGATGTCCGGAGCCGTACCGTGCACCGCCTCGAAGATGCTCACGTTCTTGCCGATATTGGCGCTGGGCGCAAAGCCGAGCCCACCGACCAGGCCGGCCGCCAGATCGCTCACGATGTCGCCCTGGAGATTGGGCAGGACCACCATCTTGAAGTTCTGCGGCTTGAGCACCAGGTTCATGCACAGCGCATCGATGATGACATCGCCGGTCTCGATGTCCGGATAGTCGTTGCCCATCGCGTAGAAACGCTCCAGGAACAGGCCATCGGTCATCTTCATGATGTTGGCCTTGTGTCCGCAGTGCACGCTCTGGATGCCCAGGCGCTTGGCGGTCTCGAACGCCTCGCGGTGCACCTGATCGCATCCGGGGGCCGAGATCAGCCGCTTGCACTCGATGACGTCGTTGGTCAGCCGGTGCTCGATGCCACCGTACGTGTCCTCGATGTTCTCGCGGACGACGTAGAAATCCACGGGAATGTTGGCCTTGCTGTACACGGTCTCGACGCCCGGCAGGCTCTGGAAGTGCCGCACGTTGGCGAAGGCCCCGTACATCTTGCGCAGCGTGACGTTGATGCTCTTGCCGCCGCCGCCCACGGGCGTGCCCATCGGGCCCTTATACACCAGGCCCGTTTTCTCGACGGTCTGGATGGCCTCGTCGCTGATGCCCATGGTGTTGCCGGCCTTGAACACCCGCTCGCCCATCTCGGCGGGCACGAAGTCCAGGTGCTCCATCACGCCGGCCGCCTCGAAGATCGACAGGCAGGCGCCCATGATCTCCGGCCCTATGCCATCGCCCTCGGCCAGCGCGATCTTCAACTTCTGCGACGATTCGGACATAGCAGCGGCCACCCTTCCCGAGCAAAACCGTGGGACAAATTACGATGCACGTGCCCTGGGAGCGCCACCGCCCCGGGGGCTTTCAGGGTAGGGCACGCGGTCCATCGCCGGTTGGCTCAACACCGGCAGCCCGCGCCAGGCGCTCTCGCACCGCCTCATAGATCGATCCGCCCCCGGACGGAACGCACACCACGATGACGCTGGCGCCAGACGCATCGGCCTCTCGCAGGGCGGCGTAGAGCTCGCGGGCGTAGTCGCCTGGTTCGGCTGGCATCGCGATCGATGCATTCGGCGCATCGACGGCTATCGGCACTCCCGGTGGCGAGATCACGATTGCAGGGCGATCCCCAATCGCATGCTCGATCTCCGCCATCGTCGCGGCCAACAAGACGCGGGCCCGCGGCTGGTAGTGCGGCCCGATCAGACCAGGGCTCGCCACACTGGTCGCGCCCCCGCTTTGCGCGTGGATCGGTACGTCCGTGGCGGCACGCAACTCTGCCACGCCGATGACGCCCGGCCGCAACACCCGCACCGTGTCGTCATCCACCTGCACGACCGTCGATTCGAGCCCCACCTCGCACGGCCCACCATCGAGCACGACCACCAGCGAGGCATCGAACACGCCGCGCACGTGCTCGGGCGTCGTGGGCGAAACGTAGCCCGACGGATTCGCGCTGGGCGCCACCAGCGGCTCACCAACGGCCTCGATGAGCGCGAGCGCCACGGGGTGCCTGGGCACGCGCACCGCCACGGTCGGGCCCCCGGCCGTCACGATGTCCGGCACCCAGGCTGCTCGCGGCAGCACGAGCGTGAGCGGGCCGGGCCAGAACTTACGCGCCAGTGCATCGGCCGCGGCGGGCCACGCGGCGCAGCACTGCCTTGCCATGTCAAGCGTGCACGCGTGCACGATGAGCGGGTTGGTCGCTGGTCGGCCCTTGGCCTCGAACACGCGGGCTACGGCTTTCGGATCGCGTGCGATCGCCGCCAGGCCGTACACCGTCTCGGTAGGCATGGCCACCAACCCGCCTGCGCGAAGGTGCGCTGCCGCGTGGGCGATGGCGTCCACGCTCAGCCGTCCGAATCGTCGCGTGCAGGCTGGTAGACGTAGGGATCATCGCCTCGCACGCCGTCACCATAAAGCTCTTCGAGTTGACCGGCATCGGGCACGACGAAGCGCACGCCGTTGCGTTCCAGCGCGGTGCCCATGGCCGCGTGCAGGTTGGCGATGCCGACCATGTAGTCCACCAGCGCGCCGACTTCGGCCTGCTCGGCGGCGGCGAGGCGTTCCTGGGCCTGGAACTCGAGGTTCAGACGCTCGGGCGTGTTGACGGCGATGGTCTCGCGCTGGATGTCGAGCACGCGCACGTTGTTGGCCGCCGCGAGCCGGTTGCTCACCGCCTGGCCGATGCGCTCGTAGGCCTCCTTCGTGCGACGCAAGGCAGAACGCACCTCGGAGATCACGCCCTGGACCGTGTTCTGGTATGCGATGACGGCCTGATACTGCTGCACCCGGCGCTCGTTTCGCGTCGCCTCGGCCGCGCGGTTGCCGATCGGCAGCTCGAAGTTCAGGCCCACGAGCCAGCTCTGCCGGCTCAGGCCATAGGCATCGGCAACCGACGTTCCCCAATCGCTGTCCAGATCGCTCACGGCGATCTGCGCCCGCAGGTCGAGTTGGGGCAACAGGCCATTCTCGGCCACGCGCCGGCGAATGGCCGTGTTATCGAGGCTCAGCAGCGCCTGGTAGATCTCCGGGCGTCGCCGCAACGCCGACTGGTACGCGTCGAACAGGCCATATTCGATCGCCTGGTCGACCGGCTCATCGGCGGGTAGCAGCAGGGTCTCGCCCGCGATGGGGAAGCGTGGATCGCTCATGGCGATCTTGAGTCGATCGCTGGCCTCGCGCACGTTGGTCTGGCTCTGGATGACCGTCTGGCGGCGCTCCTGCACGCGCGCGTCGGCGTCGGACACCTCGGCAGGATTCGCGTCGACATCGGCGCGGATGCGGATCTCGCGCCGAGTCTCTTCGCCACGCTCGAGCAGACGCTGCACGATCCGCAGGTTCTGCCGAGTCCGGAAGAGCTCCCAGTAGGCCGTTTCGACCTCGAGCACCGTGTTGATGGCCTGGGCCTTGAGGTTGGCAAGCGAGTCTCGCTCGGCATTGCGCGCCAGCAGCAACCCCTCGCGCGCCACGTCGGTGCCAAAGCCGCGCAGCAACGGCTGGTCGGCCCGCAGCGTCAGCGTGCTTTCCCACGCGGGGTCGGGCGTGAAGGTCAGGTTCGGGTTGTCCGTGAGGACGTCGGTATACTCGAATTCCTGGACGATCGAGAGCGTGCCGCCGGTGGCCATTTGTCGGCGCAGGCCCAGCGAGGCCGTCACGATGTCGCGCTCGTCGCGCGCCGGGACGAACTGGCTCGAGGAGATCTGCTCGGTCTCCGAGCTGTTGTACTGGGTCGATGCGACGAACAGCCAGTCGAACGCCGCCTCGGCGCGCACCACGCCCGCTTCGGCCACGACCGGGTCGAGCCGCGCGAACTGCAACGCGTAGTTATGCTCGACCGCCGAACGAATGGCCGTCTCCAGATCGATCGGCGCCGTGGCCTGCTCATTGCCCAGCAGGTCATCGCCAAAACCTTCTGCCTCGTCCTCGTAGCTTCGCAGGCCCGCGATGGATACGACGTCGGCCATGAAGCGGTCGTCGATGTCGATCTCCACCGGCGGGCGCTCGAAGGCGCGGATGCCCTCGCCCGAATCGCGGGCCTGGCGGAGTTCGTTCATCAGGTTGTCGACCAGCGCCCGCTGCGACGCGGCGCTGGGCTCGTCCAGCGGCGTGGCACACCCGCTGGCAAGGAGCAACGCGGCAGCCCCACCCGCCGCGGGCATCAGACCCCACCAACCGCGGTGGAATCGCGAACTGGCTCGGCAAACACGATCGGTCATCTTGATTCTGCTTTCTCGATATGGCCCGGGTCATGGCGACGGGCGTCAGCCGGTTCAGGGGAGGCCGGCGGGAGGGCCCGGCCGGCCGGCTTCCGGCGGGCCTGGGAGGCACTCAAGCCCTCCGCCCATGGGGAGCCGATGCTAGGAGGCTGGGACCGCCGCCCCAAGCGGTCTACCTTTCTATTGTCCGAGGTCTCTGCATGAGGCCACCTTCCGGCGCATCGAGGCGACCGGATCACGCAGACGCGTCCGAATGCCCCTGGGGCCCGTTCAACGGAGGGAACGATGCTCACCGCACGCTTGCACACGCTCACCACGATCGCCCTGGCCGCGCTGGCTCTGGCCGGGTGGTTCGCCCCCGCCGCCAACGCCCAGCCCCGCGACGTCGAGCCGTACTTCGTCACCGTGACCGCCGATCAGGCGTTCCTGCGGTCGGGCGATCTGCGAAGCTATTACCCCATCGCCACGCTCAAGCCCGGCACGGTGCTTCGAGTCACGGGCGAGACCGATCGCTGGCTTCGGGTCGAGTATCCCAAGGGCCTACACGCCCTGGTCCGGGCCGATCATGCCACGCTGAACCAGGCCGAGGGCATGGTGACGCTCAGCCGATCGGGCGCGCTGAAGGCCCTGAGCGACACCCGCTACGGGGTCGATGGTTCCTTCCGCGACGTGCAGGGGCCCGAGACGCCTGCCACGACCCGCCTGAAGCACCACCGGACCGAAACCAGCAGTCGCGGCGTGGTGTTCTACGTGGTCGACGCCCCGAAGGGCGCCGCCGGTTTCATCGAGAGTGCCCACGCCCGCCGCGCCGTACCCAGCGAGATCCAGGCCTATCGCGCGAGCCTCGAGTCCGGCGACGAGCAATCGGGCGACCAGACGCCCGCTCAACCCCAGGGTCAGGCTCCCGCCCCAGACCAGACCCAGGACCAGCCCAACAAGCCCGCCGATGCCCAGCCGACCCAACCGACGACGGGCGATCGCCAGGGCAGCGAGCCGACGAGCGAAGAGACGACCCCAACCGTGATGGAGCCGATGCGGATCGAGGGTGCCGGCACGCCTCCGCCCAGTGACCCCACGCAGGCCCAACCCACCACGCGGCCCACCAACCCGGCCACCGAAACGCCCGCCGGCCAGCCGGTGGAGATCGAGATGCGCACCGAGCCGGCCCAGCCCGGCGACGCCCTCGATCCGCTGCCGAGCCTCGATGCACTCTCGGCCGCGTTCGACGCCGTGCGCCGCCAGGGCACGCTCGAGGCGGAGGTCGATGAGCTCGAAGCCGCCTTCCAGCGCGTGCTCGCCAACACGCCCGACAACGAGGACAACGCCTCGGTCCGCGCATGGCTCCAGCAGCGGCTGAGCCTGCTCGAGATCCGCAAGCAGCTCCAGCAGACGCTCCAGGACGTGGCCGAGGCTCAGGCCCGCTTGAAGGAAGGCAACCAGGAGAGCAACCAGGCCATGGCCCGCCTGCGGGACTCGGCCATCTACGACTACGTCGGCAAGCTGGAGAAGAGCGCCGTGTACAACGGCAACCGCCTGCCGCTCATGTATCGCCTGGTTTCCGTTGGCGAGGGCGCACCCCGCACGCTGGGGTACATCGAACCCAAGGAAGGCCTCGATCTTGAGCGCAAGCTCGGCGTGCTGGTTGGCGTCAGCGGCGGCGGCAGCAAGCGGGCCGATCTGCGACTGAGCACGATTGACGCGACCAACGTCGTCGTTCTGCGGTCCGAAGAGTCCGAAAAGGTGCAATACGCCACCGAGCCGGGCAACTAACCCTTCCCGACCACACCCCCGAACCACGCAAGGCCCGGGCAACCACCCGGGCTTTTTCGCGTGATCGCCACCCCCGGTGCGTCATTTCACGGGCAAACCCACACAATCCGCACCCGCTGGTTCAACGACCCCGTACACTGTCTGCGTGAGTATGCATGCCACATCCGCCGGCCCGGCGACCATGATGGCCGCAGGCCTCTCGTCTCTGGACCGCACCGAATTTGCGGCCCGACAGGCCTTCGAGCACGCGGCCACGCAATTGCCCGAGGGCGCCGAGTCGGCTGACCTGGCGCTGGTGTTCTTCTCGAGCGCGCACGTGGGCCAGGCCGGCCTCGTCGCGGCGGCCGCCAGGGCGGAACTGCCCAACGCGACGATCGTCGGGTGCTCGGCCGAGTCGGTCCTTGGCGGCACGGTGGAACTCGAGGACCGACCGGGCATCAGCGTGCTGGCGTGCAGCATGCCCGGCGTGGACGTGCGCGCCTTTCCGCTCAGCCGAATGGCCAGCGTCGACCCGGCCAACCCGAGCCAGGTCGAGCGCGTGCGCGAATCGGCGGGCATGACGCATGAACACCGCGCCACGATCCTGCTGCCCGACCCATACGGCCTTCCCGCCGGCCGCGCCATTGCCGTCGTCGACAAGGCGGCCCGCCTGGGGCTGAGCGATCAGGAGCGCCCCGTCGTCCTTGGCGGCATGGCTTCGTCGGACAATCGCACCGGGGGCAACGCGTTCCTACTGGACGGAAAGACCATCCGCGATGGCGGCGTGGGGCTCTCGCTGAATGGACCCATTACCGTCGATACGGTCGTCAGCCAGGGCTGCCGGCCCATCGGCCCCAACATGGTGGTGACCCAGGGCCAGGGCAACATCGTGCACCGCCTGGGCGGGCGTCCGGCGTTCGAGGCCGTGCGGGAAGTCATCGCGGACCTGGACGAGGATGAGCGGCAGCTCTTGAGCAAGGGCGTGTTCCTGGGCGTAGTGGCCGATGAACACCGCCGTCACTTCGGCCGGGGCGACTACGTGGTGCGCAGCATCATGAGCGCCAACGAGGCCGATGGTTCGATCGCATTGGGCGATTACGTGCGCCTTGGCCAGACCGTCCGCCTGCACGCGCGCGACGCCAGCACGGCCCACGAAGACCTCGAACTGCTGCTGGACGCCCAGAAGCTCTATGAACACCCCGCCGGTTGCCTGCTGATTACCTGCAACGGTCGCGGCACCCGGCTGTTCGAGCAACCCAACCACGACGCACAGACGGTGCACCGGGCGTTCGAGGCGGTCCGCAAGGGCACGCCGGCCATCGGCGCCGCGCCACGCGGCACGGGTCAGCCCATGCCCATCGCGGGCTTCTTCGCCGCCGGCGAGATCGGGCCCATCCAGGGGCGCACGTTCGTGCATGGTCATACCGCGTGCGCCGCACTCTTCCGCGGCCGGATCAACTGACCGGCCATGTCGACGCTGGTGTGCGTACCCATCGCCGTCGATACGCCCGAGCAGGCACTGGCCGACGCCGAGCACGCCAGGCTCGCCGGGGCCGACATGGCCGAGTTTCGGCTGGACGCGTTCTTCGAAGAGGCCAGCCAGATCGATGCGTGCATCAAGCTCGTCGCCGACTCGCCGCTGCCGTGTATTGCAACCTGCCGACCGACGTGGGAGGGCGGGGAGTATCGCGGCGATGAGCCAACAAGGCTCGCGCTGTTCGAGCGATTGGCCGGCGCCGAGCACCGGCCACGCTATATCGACGTCGAACTGGCAGCACGAACGAAGCCGGTGCTTGCTGGCGACGACGCGCCCGGATTGATCCTGAGCCTGCACGACTTCCATGGCCGACCGGCGAAGCTGACGCGGCAATTGCTCGAGCTGCGCGACGATGCCGACGCAGCGGTGCACAAGGTCGCCTTTCGCGCCCGATCGCTCCGTGACAACCTCGAACTGTTCGAGATCCTCGATCATCGCGACCGCCCCACCATCGCGCTGGGCATGGGCGCCTATGGCCTGATGAGCCGCGTGCTGGCGCCGAAGTTCGGCGGATTCCTCACCTTCGCCAGCCTGCGATCGGAGAAGACCACCGCGCCGGGCCAGCCGACCATCGCCGAGCTCCTTGGCCTCTATCGCTTCAAGGGCATCACGCGCACGACGAAAGTGTTTGGCATCCTGGGCGATCCCGTCGAGCACTCGCGTTCCCCGGCCATGCACAACGCGGGCTTTGAGCGCGTGGCATTCGACGGCGTGTACCTGCCCATGCCCGTCGCGCCGGGGTACGAGTCACTCAAGGCCACGCTGACCGAATTGCTTGCGTGCAATTCGCTCGACCTGACGGGCCTGAGCGTGACCATGCCGCACAAGGAAGACCTCGTGCGGCTTGCGCGCGAGCAGGGCTGGGCGATGGACGGCCTCGTCGAGCATTGCGGGGCGGCCAACACGCTCGTGCGTGAGGGCGAGGGCATTCGCGTCATGAATACCGATGGGCCGGCCGTCGTGGCGTGCCTGCAACGCGCAGGCGTCGACGTGGCCGGCGCGCCGGTGCTCGTCCTGGGCGCCGGAGGGATGGCCGCGAGTTGCGCGCACGCCCTCGGTCATGCCGGCGCGCACGTCCACGTGTACAACCGAACGGCCGAGCGCGCCCGTGCGTTGGTCGACAAGATCGACCGAACCGTGCATCTTGAGTCGCTCGATCACCTGCCGCCCATGCACGCCGTCGTGCAATGCACGCCGATCGGCATGGCCGGCGGGCCCGCGCCGGGCGAGACACCCATTTCCGCCGACGCCCTTGCTGAAGCCGCAATTATCGAGACCGTGTACCACCCGCGCGAAACGCCACTGGTGAAGGCCGCCACCGCGCGCGGGCTGCGCGTCATCGATGGGCTGGACGTGCTGGTCACGCAGGCGGCGGCCCAGTTCAAGGCGTTCACCGGTCATGACGCACCGATGGAGCTATTCCGCCAAGCCGCGCACACGGGCGATTAGAGGGCCATCTGCTCCACGCCGTCGCCGCCTGCCTGCACGCTGCCGGCGATCAGCGTGCGGAACGCCTCGGCGATCAGGAGCGAATCCCGCTCGGCCGGCACGTGGGCGAACATAAGGTCGATGGTGCCGAGATCCCGCGGCCCATCCCACATCGGATCGATCACGCGCACGACGCCGTCCACCGAGGCCCCGCTGTCGTCGATGGCCACGAGGTTGGCTTCGAACTCGATGGTCGAACCGGGAAGGACTTCGAAGTGGAGTTCAGCCTTGCGCAGCTTGGCCAGCACGACGTCGTCCTTGAAGTTCCTTGCGTGGCCGGCCAGCAGGCCACCGGCCTGGGCCATGCCCTCGATGATCAAGGGCGCGGGCGCGATGGGCATGGCCGGACGATCGCCACTGGCGGGAAAGTGCTGGTGCAGGTGGGGCTCGCTGAGGCTGACCGCCTTGCACGCGAGCAGCCGGCGGCCCGGATCGAGTTCGAGGATGCGATCGATCCAGAGCCAGCGCACGGGGCCGGTCCTCAGGCCGCGGCGCCGAGCTTGCGCTCGACGAAGTTGGTGATGGCGTCGACCGTGAAGATCTCGCCCACGCGGCTCAGGCGCGGGTCGGCCTCGATGGCGTCGACCTCGGCATGGGGCAGCTTCTCGCGCAACCCGTTGAGGCCGGCTTCGGTCAATACGCCGTCCTGCACGAAGGTGGGGTCCTGCTGCAGGTTCTCGGGGAACAGCTCGCCCTGCTCGATCTTGATGTCGAAGGCCTGTTCCAGGCGGAAGACGATGTCCAGGAAGTCGATGGACTCGGCGCCCAGGTCGCCGGTCAGGGTCGCCCGCGGGGTGACCTCTTCCTCGTCGATGCCCAGCACCTCGGCCAGCACTTCCTGCACCCTTCCGTGGATCTCGTCTCGCGTCATAGCGCCTCCGTCATGGCCCGCCGATCGCCCCCTGGCAACAGGCCCGGAGGGTGTTCGATGCTATGGGGCCTGGCGGTGCCACGCCGCGTTAAGTGCGGGCACGACGCAACACCAGACGCCCGGTGACGGCCGCCGGCAGGGCCTTCAGGTCATCCAGATCCATATCACCATCGTCGCACGCGCGACCGGTGGCCGAGATCGTCGCCTCTTCGCCAGCGAGGTTCGCCAGGCCCACTTCGCACACCAGCCATTGGCCCGGCCGCAGGAAGCTGCTGAACCGCACGGCCCGGGCCGAACCGAGCACCCAGCGGTCGGCCTGGTCGACCTGGCTTTCGAGAAGAACCCGGCCGGCCTGCACGAGCGCCTCGATGGCCAGCACGCCGGGCAGCACCGGCCGACCCGGGAAGTGGTCTCGGAAGAACGGGTCGGCAGCGTCGAGCCAGTGCCGGGTGACCAAACGCTGGGGCTCTCGAACCAGGATGTCGTCGATGAGGGCGTACCAGTCCACGGACAAGCGTAGTGTTTTGTTCGCACCGAGTCCGACGCCGACGCTCCCAGCCATGCCCCCCATCCACGACGATGCCATCTGCCTGCGCCACAGCGAGTGGAGCGAGACGAGCCAGCACGTGACGCTGCTCTGTCGCGAGCACGGGCTCGTGCGAGGGCTGGCCCGCGGATCGCGACGCGAACGCTCCGCTTTCTCGGGAGGCTTCGAGCTCCTCGCCCGCGGGCACGTGGTGTTCTACGAAAAGCCCACCAGAGAGCTTGCCAACGTCACCGCCTGGGACCTGACGGCCACCCACGGCCACCTGCGCCGCGATCTGCCGAGCCTGTGGCGGGCGATGTACGCAATCGACCTCATGCAGCGGGCGCTGCCGGTGCGGGAGCCGCACCCCCGCAGCTTCGACCAGCTTGCCGAACTGCTGGCCGCCCAGACCATCGACATGGAGGCGTTGGCCCGGTTCCAGTGGGCCTTGCTCGACGAGGCGGGCCACAAGCCCGACCTGGGTGAGTTTGACCAGGAGACCGTCCCGGCCGTGGTGTACTTCGTGCCCGAGGCCGGACGCGTCGAGCCAGACCGGCCCGCGGCCAAGGGCGAGGCATGGCCCATGCGGGGCCAGACGCTGGAAGCCCTGCGTTCGATAACCAACGCGCAACGTCCGCAAATCGAGCCGGACGAGCAGACCTGGACGCGTTCGGCGGCGTTTCTGTGCGTTGACTGGATGTGGCTGCTTGGGAGGCCGATACCTTCTGCGCGGGCCGTGTTCGGCAGCCGCATCGACCGCGGCGAGTAAGGAAGCTCGCCGCTCCAGGCCATCCGGCATGGGCTGCCGGTGACAGGAAGGCCACCATGGACTCGTTCGCGATCGAGGAAATCCTCTCGTGCGACTCGCTCCCCTCGCTGCCGGCAACGGCGGTGAGGGTACTGGAATTGAGCCAGGACCCCGACTGCACCGTGAACGAACTGGCCGAGACCATTCGCTTCGACCAGGGCCTTGCCGCCAAGATCCTCAAGACCGTCAACTCCAGCTTCTTCGGCCTGCGCACCAAGTGCGGCACGATCGACAAGGCGCTGGTCGTGCTGGGTTTGCGCGAGCTGCGCAACCTCGCCCTGGGCTTTTCGCTGGTGCCCGCCATGGAGGCGGCCTACACCGACGGGTTCGACCCCGTGGACTACTGGCGGCGGGGAATCTACTCGGCCGTGGCGGCCAAGTTCATCGCTCAGCGGGTCGCACGCGACGTCGCGGACGAGGCTTTTCTCGGCGGGCTGCTCCAGGACATCGGCGTGATGGCCATGCTCCAGGCGCTGGGCAAGCCCTACGAGGACGTATTGAAGACCTCGGCCACGGACCATCGCCGCCTCGCCGCCGCCGAGTTACGCGCCTTCGACATGCAGCATCCCGAGGTCGGCGCCCTGCTGGCACGCAAGTGGCAGCTTCCCGATGAGCTCAGCGTGCCCATCCGCTTCCACGAGCGCCCGACGGCGGCACCCAGCGATCTCCGCGAGGTGGTCGGCTGCGTGTCGCTGGGCAACGCCATCCACCAGTGCCTCACCTATGACGACAAGGCCGCGTGCTTCCAGCGCCTCTATGACCAGGCCCAGCGGTCATTCGGGATGGATCAGGCCACCTGCGACGAGTTGCTCAGTCAGACCGCCACGGCGGCCAAGGAAGTCTCTCGCCTCTTCGAGCTGGACACCGGCGAGTCGGTCGATCCGGCAAAGCTCCTGGAGAAGGCCGCCGAGCTTCAATCAAAGCCGGCCACTGATCAGGACCGGCTGAGTCACGGCTCGGTCTCGGCTGTCATCCGCGACGGCGACCTGGTCGATCCGATCACCGGTGCCATGACGCGTCTGGCCATCGAGCGTCAGCTCGAAGCCGCGTTCGAAGCGGGCAAGAAGGATCGCAGTCCGGTCAGTCTTGCCATCATCCGGCTGGACGGCTTTGCCGAACTCGTTCAGAACGAGGGCCTCGAGGCGGGCGACGTCCAAGCGATGGAGATCACCGACTCGCTCAACGAACTGGCCGCCACGCTCGAACACGCCCGCGTAGGCAGCTTCGACGACGCGACTTCGGTGCTCCTGACCACCTCGCCGCTGGCCACGCTGACCAAGGCACTGACCAAGTGGCGGCAATCATTCAAGAGTCCCAAACGCCCCACGACCAGCGCCGGCCTTACGAGTTGCGAAGGCGACGGCTACGACGTGTTCACCAAGTCGAAGCAGATCCTGGCGATTGCATACCGCGCCATGGAAGCCGCGAGCAACGCCGGCGGCGACGGCATGCGCACCTTCCAGCCCGGCAACGACAAGCAAGCCGCGTAATCACGCGGGCCGGAGTGTCCCGGTCGTCGTGGGCTTCAACGGATACGCGCTGGCAACGGCGCGCAGGTCGTCGAGCGTCACCGAGCGAATCTGCTCGAGCTCTTCTTCGAGCGGCAAATACTCGCCAAGCAGGGTCCACCGCGCGCCCAGGCGCTGCATGCGATCCGACGGGCGTTCGCCGCCGACGGTGACCGCCGTGGCCGCCTTGGCGCGAAGCCGCTCGAGATCCCGCTCGGTCAACTCGTCCACGACGCTTGCAAGCTCGCGTCCGATGATCTCCTCGATCTGGCCGAGGTTGTCTGGGTCGCCGCTGGCGTACACGATGAATTCACCGGCGCCGTCCTGCCCCATATACGAGGCGGCCGCCTCGTCGGCGAAGCCGGGCTCGACCAGCGCCCAATGCAGGCGGCTATTGCCCGGCGAACCCAGCACCTGGGCGAGCAACCGCGCCGCGTGGCGCAACTCGTCCTGGATCGCCGGCGCAGGCCACAATGCGATGATGTAGCCGCGCGAAACGCTCTCACGCCTGAGCTCGAACCGCCCCCCGCCGCTCTCGGGCGCCGGGCCTCGCGGCGGCGGATCTCCGTGCGTCCATTTGCCGTCGAGTCCCTCCAACTCGGCGGCGACCTCGTCCATGTCGAGCGCCCCGGCCAGCGCGACGACGGTCGCCTCGGCGGTGTACCGCGACTCGAAGTACTCGCGCATCGTCGCGACGGGGATGCCGGCGATGATCTCCTTGGTACCAAGCACGCGGTGGCCCAGCGGGTGGCCCTTGTAGTGCCGCTCGCTGGCGTTCTCGAGCAACACCCAGAACGGGTTGTCGTCGTACATCGCAATCTCTTCCAGGATTACGCCGCGCTCGGTCTCGAAGTCGTCTTCTCGCAGGGCGGGCCGCATCATGCGCCCCAGCAGCTTGGCCGCTTCGGGCAAAGCCTCGGGCAGCGTGTGCGCATAGAAGCAGGTGAGCTCGGCCGAGGTATATGCATTGTTGCTGGCGCCAAGATCGTCCATTGCGGTATTGAGCGCCTCGGCCGTCAGGTCCTTCGTGCCCTTGAACATCATGTGCTCAAGAAAGTGGCTCACGCCCATTGCCTCGGCCGGCTCGTCGCGGGCGCCCGTACGCACGAAAAAGCCCGCTGCCGCGCTGTGGGCGTCGGGGTCAACCTCGCCGATCAGCCGGATGCCGTTGCTCAGCACGCGTTCCTGGAATGAGATCGCCATGCGCCAGTCTAGCCGAAACGCTCAGGACGCAGCGGTCGTGGTTGCCCCCGCCATCACTTCGACGAGTGCTCGGGTGGCCGCCAGCGGATCGTCCGACCCAATCACCGCGCCGCACACGGCGATGCCCCGGCATCCACGAGCCACCAACTCACCCACGTTGCCCGCATCAATACCGCTGATGGCCAGGTGGGGCAGCCGCGACGCTCCTTCATCGCCCGCCACGGCCTGTACGAGGGCAGGACCGCTGAGCGTGTCCTTGGGCTTCGTACCCGACCGGAACATCGGCCCCAGGCCGAGGTAGTCTGCACCATCCCGAACGGCCTGCCTGGCTTGCTCGAGCGTCGAGCACGACACACCCACCAGCAAGCCATCGCCACCGATCTTCCGCACGTCGGCGACACTCAGGTCCCCCTGGCCCACGTGGACGCCCGACGCCCCCGCCAGCACTGCGATGTCGGGTCGATCATTCACCACGACCGCTACGCCAAAGGGCCGGGCGATCGCGACGAGAGCGCGACCCCGAGCCAGCAGCTCGGCATCGGGCAGGCTCTTCTCTCGAAGTTGCAGGCACGCCGCACCGCCCCGGCAGGCCGCTTCGGCCACGACTTGCCAGGGTTGACGGCACAGGTCTTCGGTGATGAGTACGCAGACCGGCCATTGCGAGGCCGCCGCGCCGCCCAGTGCCGTGACGAGCCGGCGCTGGATCTCGTAGACCTCGTACCGCGTGGCTTCGAAGACAAGCGGCTGTACGCCAAGCGTTTTGGCGACTTCTTCGCAGGCACGCAGCGCTTCGGCAACACGGTTTCCCGCGGCCGCGGCCAAGGCTCCGGCGTTCGATCGAGTGGCCTCTTGCGGGGTGGAGATCGTGGTGCCGACGTCTTCGGGCGTGTTCCGCCAGGCGACCAGACGGCGGGGGCCGAAGGACGAGGCGGCGGTGCGCACGGAATGACGGGCCTCCTTGGCGCACCGCGCGAGGTCGCCGTCGTCGAGGACGAAGCGGGCCAGATCCTCGAGCGTCCGCAGGCCCTCGCAGGCGCGGTTCACGTTGGCGTCGAACATGCGCTCGAGGGCGGCCATGAGTGAATCGTATCTGGTCGTGGCTCGCGATCGCACGAGCGGTCGGAGGGGCAGAGCGAGCGGGCAAGAGGATTGTTGACAGACAAAAAAAAGAGCCCCCGATGTGTTACCATCGGGGGCTCAAGTACGGCGATGACCTACTTTCCCGCAGTGCAGTATCATCGGCGGCCAGGGCTTAACTGCTGTGTTCGGGATGGGAACAGGTGTCTCCCCTGACCTATGGTCGCCGAAAATGCGCGAGCAGCCTTTCGGCCGCCCGGCACAAGGACTTGCCGAAGCAAGTTCCGGCCGGATCAAGACGTCTACTGGCGCCATCACGAGGATGGCAGACGAAAGACCGCGTTCTTGGCGAACGACGATATTTCTTGTTTCGAGGGTTCCTCGAAGCACTCGAGCGAGTGCTGATATTACTGCGATTCTGAGACGAATCTGAGAATCGCGGCAATGGGTTGGTGCGATCAAGCTTTCGACCGTTAGTACCACTCAGCTGAGGACATTTCGGTCCTTACACCTGTGGCCTATCAACCTCGTCGTCTACGAGGGGTCTCACGCTAAAGCGACCAAGTCTCATCTTGAGGGGGGCTTCCCGCTTAGATGCTTTCAGCGGTTATCCCTGCCACACGTAGCTACCCAGCGATGGCCCGAGCGGGCCAACTGGATCACCAGGGGTGTGTCCATCCTAATCCTCTCGTACTAAGGATGACTCCTCTCAAACTTGGAACGCCCACGACAGATAGGGACCGACCTGGCTCACGCCGGTCTGAACCCAGCTCGCGTACCGCTTTAATAGGCGAACAGCCTAACCCTTGGGACCGCCTTCAGCCCCAGGATGCGATGAGCCGACATCGAGGTGCCAAACCGCTCCGCCGCTATGGACGCTCGGGAGCGATCAGCCTGTTATCCCCGGGGTACCTTTTATCCGATGAGCTACGGCCCTTCCACACGGGACCGCAGGATCACTAAGGCCTACTTTCGTAACTGCTCGGCCCGTCGGCCTCGCAGTAAAGCTGGCTTGTGCCTTTACACTCGATGCGCGGTTTCCATCCGCGCTGAGCCAACCTTATGCGCTCCTCCGTTACTCTTTAGGAGGAGACCGCCCCAGTCAAACTGACAAGCACTCACTGTCCCCCGCCCAGGTTCATGGGAATCGGGGTTAGGCCACAAACAAACGAAGGGTGGTATTTCACCAATGGCTCCACCAGTGCCTAAACACCGGCTTCAAAGCCTCCCACCTATCCTACGCAGCGATCGCTCGTGACCAATAAAAGCCTACAGTAAAGGTCCACGGGGTCTTTCCGTCTTGCCGCGGGTAGGCGGCATCTTCACCGCCACTACTATTTCACCGAGTCGGTTGTGGAGACAGTGCCCAAGTCGTTACACTATTCATGCGCGTCGGAACTTACCCGACAAGGAACTTCGCTACCTTAGGACCGTCATAGTTACGGCCGCCATTGACCGGTGCTTGGGTCGCGAGCTTCGCCGAAGCTAACCCACTTCCGTGACATTCCGGCATTGGGCAAGTGTCACTCTGTATACTTCCTCTTGCGAGTTTGCACAGAGCTGTGTTTTTGGTAAACAGTCGCTAGGGCCTTTTCTCTGCGCCCTCCCTTACGGGTAGGGCCCCCTTCTTGCGAACGTACGGGGTCATTTTGCCGAGTTCCTTCACAACCGTTCTCTCGAGCGCCTGAGGTTCTTCACCCCACCTACCTGTGTCGGTTTTGGTACGGGCCCGTTAATGACATGGCTTTTCTAGGAACCGATTCCGCCCCCAACGGCCCGAAGGCCTACCAATCTGGTAAGGCAGGGGACTTTCTCGATCCGCACCATATCCGGGGTGCTGGAATATTAACCAGCTGTCCATCGACTACGCCTTTCGGCCTCGCCTTAGGTCCCGACTGACCCTGGGAGGATTTACCTTCCCCAGGAAACCTTAGGTTTTCGGCGAGCAGGATTCTCACCTGCTTTATCGTTACTCAAGCTCGGATATTCACTTCCTGACGCTCCACGGGCCCTTTCGGGCACGCTTCAACGCCGACAGGAACGCTCTCCTACCACACTTGCGTGTCCGCGGCTTCGGCTCGACGCTTATCCCCAATCATTCTCGGCGCCGGACTCCTCGACCAGTGAGCTATTACGCACTCTTTAAATGGTGGCTGCTTCTAAGCCAACATCCTGGCTGTCATGGCAATCCGACTTCCTTCCTAACTGAGCGTCGATTTGGGACCTTAGCCGGCGGTCTGGATTGTTCTCCTCTTGACGACGGATATTGTCACTCGCCGTCTATCTCCCGAGGCTTGGGCATTGGTATTCGGAGTTTGGTTGGGTGGGGTACCCGTGAGGGCCCACCACCCATCCAGTAGCTCTACCCCCAATGCTTGCATCTCGAGGCTAACCCTAAAGTTATTTCGGAGAGAACGAGCTATTTCCCGGTTTGATTAGACTTTAACTCCTCCCCACAGCTCATCCCAATTCTTTTCAACGAATATGGGTTCGGGCCTCCAGAGGGTCTTACCCCTCCTTCACCCTGGCCATGGGTAGATCACACGGGTTTCGCGTCTAGCCCCTGCGACTGCACGCCCTATTCAGACTCGCTTTCGCTCCGCCTCCGGCCCGATAGGCCTTAGGCTCGCCACAGAGGCTAACTCCCGAGCTCATTATGCAAAAAGCACGCGGTCACCCCGAAGGGCTCCCACCGCTTGTAAGCGCACGGTTTCAGGTGCTATTTCACTCCCCTCATAGGGGTGCTTGTCATCGTTCAGTCACCTTACTGGTCCACTATCGGTCGTCGAGGAGTACTTAGCCTTGGAGGGTGGACCCCCCATGTTCACGCCGGGTTTCACGAGCCCGACGCTACTCTATGGCTAAACGGCTACCTACAGGGCTTTCACCTTCTTCGGCCACGCATTCCAACGTATTCACTTCGCCTTATCCGCTTTCGCTCGCCGCTACTTACGGAGTCTCGGTTGATTTCCTTTCCTCCAGGTACTGAGATGTTTCAGTTCCCTGGGTTCGCTCCGCAGCCCTATGCATTCAGACTGCGGTACTCTGTAAACAGAGTGGGTTTCCCCATTCGGACATCCATAGATCACAGCTCGGTTACCAGCTCCCTATGGCTTATCGCAGGTTCCAACGTCCTTCATCGCCTCTCGACGCCAAGACATCCACCGTGCGCCCTTAGTCGCTTGATCACACCAACCTGTCGCCGCGAACGACGCCAGACTGGCTCAAGCGCACCTTCACAGTGCACAACCCATCATCCACTTCGAACCCTCAGGCTTTCACCCTCAGGAACTTCGCTTCCGACAAGCTGTCCACAGGCCGGGTTTTGGACTTGCGTCCGTGCACCCGGCGGCGCTCGCTCGATTCTTCTTGCTACCCGCCAGCCCCACACTCCACAACGCACAACCTCGTGAGTTGCCCGAAGGCGCCTCGCTCGACCGTGCCCGTGCGTGCGGGACGACGTTTGATCCGTGCCGGTTGTCAAAGAGCGTTGGTCATTTCGAGGCATCCGCCCCTGGTGACCGGTCCGCTTTGGTCTGCATGGCTGGGCCGTGCAGAGCGGTAGAGATGATAACCACCCACAAGCTGTCGTCAATCTTTGGCATCAAAAAACCGGCCAAGTTTTTGGCCGGTCGGGTCGGAGTCGGGTCGCTCAGGAGGCTGCGGCCAAGCTCAGCCGCCACCACCACCCTTGCCGCCGCCAATCGGCCCCCCGGGGTCGGAGGAAGGCTCGCGGCGATCGCGCGGATCGCGGATCTCGGGGATCTCAAGCGTCGCCCTGGGCTGTCCCTGGTTCTGGCCCGCCTGGGCAGATCTGCTCAGCATCTGATAGAGCGTGCCCTGGCGGTCGGTGCTGGCGACCTTCCGCATCAGCCCGGCGTCTCCCACCTTGGAGAAGTAGGCCACCGCCTGGGTCGTGCGATCTCCCAGCGCCTCGGCTTGCGTGGGCTCGAATGTCACGTCGACCAGATACACGTCGATCGACGCGGGCACCTTGTCGGGCACGAGCTCGCCCTGCTCACCGGCATCCTGGCCGCCGGCATCGGGCGTGCCCGGCGCGCCGATGATCTCGGCTCCACCTCGGCGACCGCCCTGGGGCGGGGGCGCCGCATCGGGATCTTCCTGCGCCAGGGCCAGCACGGGCAATCGCAGATCGTCGGGCAGATCAGCCTCGCTGGCCACCATCTCCCCCGGACGGAGCGTCAGCGTGCTGCGACGGTAGTAGCCGTAATAGAAGGTGAAGACCTCAACGCTGGCGGTCGGCTCGCTTGGGCCCAGGGCGCCGCCGCGGCCATCGTTGGCGCTGGCCAGGAAGAACGCGGTCTTCGGCGCGACCACGACCGGATCGCTCCAGGGCGAAGCCTCGCTGAATAACACTGGCGAAGCCGCCAGCGGCCGCTGCGACTCGATCAGCACGGGCTCGCGCCCGAACATCGGGTTGTTCACGGCCAGGCGCGTGCGGTAGCGATAGGTCTTGCCCGGCTCGGCCGTCGCGTCGTGGGCCCAGAACCGGGCGTTGTCGTCCTCGAGCAGGCGCTCGTCGACGGTCTCGTCGGCAAAGCCGGCAACTTCGATCGGTTGACCAGTCACCGGATCGTACCCCAGAGCCCGGATCTGCTCATCCAACGCGGCGATGCGGGCCTCGATCTGCTCCTTCTGCCGGAGCAACTGCTGGGTGCGCCGATCGATGGTCTGCTCGTCGGGTTCCTGGCCCGGGTTTCGGGGATCGCGCCCGGTTCCTCGGCCACCACTCTCGTCCTGGCCGGCGTCATCGCGCTGCTGTTCATTGCGCTCCAGGGAACGTTCCTCATTCGCCCGCTGGCTCAGCAACCGTCGAGCCTGGTCCTGCTTATCGGCGCCACCCTGGGCGGCCAGTTCCTGCTTGAAGACGGTCGGCGGCTTCCACTCCGTGCCAGCGATGGTGCGCAGCGGCAACGGCCGACGGTACGCGGGCGCTTCCTCATACGCCAGCCGCGCATCGGAGGCGAGCTGGTCGCGGCTCAGCGCATCGGCCGCCGCGTCTTCCTGGAGCAACTCGTACAGGGATTGCTGGCCCGGCAGGCCGTTGATGATGGTCGTCTGGCCCCACGACCCGTCGGACATTTGTTCTTGCCGCTCGAGCTGAAGACCCAATGCCTCGATGTTGCGGCGCCAGTTGATGGGCAGCGGGCGCTTGTCGCCGTCGCCGCCACTGCGGAACATCTGTTCGAGCTCGGTGCCGTCGTAGGTTACCTCGACGCTGACGGTGGCAATGTCGAACGGCTGGGCCGAACCGACGATCGCGGCCAGGTCTTCGTTGCCCGACACCAGGGCCGGGTCGAGCGTGCCGGCATACGACGCGACCACGGGCTGGCTTGGTGCGGGCGGCGTCACGACCGCATACTCCACGTCTTCGGCCTGGCCCTTGAACAGCTCTTCGTCGATCTCGGCCGGCGCGCCGAACGCGACGATGCGCGGCCGCGGCGAAACGGCGCCCATCACGCGGTCGTCGACCTCGGCAAGCATCGACGTGCGGCCCTCGACATCGGGCAGCTCGATCGACGTCGAGCTCATCTGCGCATCGACTTCCTGCGCGCGCCGCTCGACCGGGTCGTACGCCCGGGCCGGCGGCAGTTCCTGGTTTCGAATGTTCACGGAGTTGGGGGTGCCGGCGAACTGCAGCACCACCACGCCCGCCGCCACGGCCACCATGAGCCCCAGCAACAACTTCTCGATATGGGCTTCAAAGAAGCCAACACCCTTGAGCTTCATCGCATGCTCCCTTTCGACGGCCCTTAGCCAAGCCCCGGATCTTCGAAACCCATGTCCTCTTCCGGCTCGGGATGGGGCTCGAGCCCCAGCTCCTGGCGGATGACGTTGGGCATCAGCGGCGCCGTCCACGCACGCAGGTAGATCAATTCCAGTTCAAGGTCCAGACGCACGACGTGGTCCTGGCCGTAGTAGTAGCCACGCTCCAGGTCGCTCCACACGTTCACCGGCTGGATGTCCAGATCGACCACGGTGATCAGGTTGTACTGCGCCGCCGCGTCGATGATCTCGGGGATGCGGGCCGAGTCGACCACCAGCGACATCTGCACGCGGCGGATGTCGTAGAGCTGGTTCAGCCAGTTGGGCTCGCGACCCGAGGGCGCGGCGTGGAACCGCGGCTCGAACAACTGCATCGATGGGTCCGGACCCTTGTCGACCGGCTCGGGATACTCGCCCTGACTCGAAAGGCGATCGAGCTTCAGCGGCCGGCCTTCGATCTTCAGCACCCGCTTGATGGGCGCCTCGACGATCGGCAGCAGCTCACCGTTGCGCGAGTTGGCCTGACCAAGGAAGCCAAACAGGTCCTGGGCGAGCCAGAAGTCCATCTGCCAGAGGAACGTCGTGCCGTGGTTGGGCGTGTTCGACAGTGCCCGTCGCGGGAAGCCGGGAGCGACCTGGAAGGGCGAGCCCTCGGGCAGGGCGTCGAGCGACATGTAGATCGAGTGCTCCTGCGCGGGGCGGGCATACAGGCTGACGCGCTGGGCCGACAGCTCCTGCTGCATGGCTTCGCGTTCCTCGGGCTCCATGTCGGTGGTCCCGCTCTGGGCCGATTCACGCTCGAACAGACGCGCCCGCGTGTCGTTGAGTTGATCAAGCACGCTGGTGGGGTCGGGCGGCATCGTGGCGTTGAGTTCCTGCAACAGTCGCTCGTAGGCCGAGTCACCGTCGCCGGGAATCAGCCTGTCCTGCATGCGCAGTCGCAGGAGCTGGGCCTCGGAGTCGTCTTCGGGCTGCTTGGGAAACAGCCCCTCGACCAGCACGCCGCGGTTCTTGCTGTTGAACTCGATGAGTTCCCGCGTGGCTTCCTGGAGGCGCTCGTTCTGGAGCTCTTGCTGCTGGCCGAAGAACTCGGTGTAGTCACGGTGCGGCATGCCGCTGACCGTCACCGGCTCCATGCCCTCGAAGGGCGCGGGCAGTTCGTAGGTCACCTTCAGCCCGTCGAGCCTGGTGAGCAGGTTGTTGGCCGCGTTCTCCTGGCGCTGCTTGATGCCCGCGTTCAGGTTGCCGCTGACCACCCACGCCACCGGGAGGGCGACGAGGATGACCAGAATGGCCACGATCATCGGCCAGCGCTTCTTGATGAATCCCATCGCGTTCTTCATCGCGACTCGCCCTCCTGCTCGTCCACGAGCTCGATCACCCAGTTCACTTCGAAGAACGATCGCGTCTTCCCCGCCGGCACGCTCTGGTCGGGCCGGGGAATGGGGTACAGGTTCGACAGGTCACCCAGGCCACCCGGTGCGCCGCTCATGCCCGGATCGGTGTCCGTGGGCAGCGGCGTGGGCTCGCTCTGGCCGGTCTGGATGACCCCCCCACCGGACTCTCTTCCGCGCGGAGGACGCGCCTGACCGGGACGCCCGCCACGCGTGGGCCGCGTGGCCTCGCGCTCGCGTTCGCCCGGAGGCGTCATCACGCCGCCGGACTGCTCGGGGCCCTCGCCCGTTGCGCCGACCTGCTGGGTGATGCGCCACGTCGTGGTGGGCAGCACCAGCTTGTACGGCGCGCCCTGACGCTCCTGGTTGGTGCGCAGCCATCGATCGATCGAGTCGACGATGAAGTCGCTGGCGCGTGGGTGGTCGGTGTAGCCCACGAGCTTTACCGAGATCTGCGGATTCTCGGGCGCGGTGTCCTGCGAGGAACGGCCCGAGTACGGATCAACATTCGGATCGGCCGTCCCGGTGTATTGCGTCTCGAGGCTCTGCACGTGCACGGCCGGACCATCGAGGGTTACGCTCGCATCGCCCGCCGCCACCGTATTGGCTCGCTCGAGCATGAGGGCGACGTCGTTGACCAGCGACGCGTAGACCTCGCGCCCATCGGCCAGGGCGACCAGGTTCGACAGCGTGCGATCGACCGCCTGGCTGCCCACGACGCCCGAGGCCTCGCTCTTGAGGCTCTCGCCGCGCGAGAGGACCTGCTGGATCACCGGCGGCTGCGGATACGCGTCGACGGCGGCCTGATCCATGAACGGGCGGATGAACATCGCCGCCCCGGCCACCAGACCCAGGCCCGCGGCCGCGGCGAACCACGGCGTCTTGCGGCGCCACACGGCCTCGCGCACGACCGCCGCCGGCATGAGGTTGGCTTCCAGCGTGGCGTACTCGAGCCCCTGGAGTGCCAGGCCATAGGCGGTCATCAACTGGCCCGCGCTCTGGCCGAGCGTTGCCTCGTCGGCACCGTCGAACTTGGCCCGCTTGAACTCCTCGACGGTGTAGACGGTCAGCTGCACCTGCTGCTGGAGCGCCTTGCGGATGCCCTGCAACTCGAACGTGGCGCCCACGCCGATGACGCGCTGCAGGTCCGAATCGCTGTGGAGCGACTGGTAGTATCCGATCGAGCGCTGGATCTCCTGACCCAGGTCGCTGAAGATGGGCCGCAAAGCCTGGAGCACGTGGCGAGCGCTCTTGCTCTTGTGCACCTCGCGCTTGATCTTTTCGGCCTTGGGGTAGCTCACGCTGAACTTGTCGACGATCTCCTGCGTGAAGTTGTGCCCGCCCAGCGGGAACGTGCGCACCCAGACGCGACCGGCCTCGGCGATGATCAGGTCGGTGGACGTCGTGCCCACGTCGACAATCACCGTGCCGGGGGTCCGCTCGTCGAACACCAGGTCATACGCCATGGCGTTGTACACGGCGATGGGGCTGAGCGTCACGATGTCGGGAACGATGCCGTAGTCGTCGTACAACTGCAACTGCTGGCGGATGCGTTCCTTCGTGGCCGCGAAGATGCCGACTTCCACGTCGGGCGAATCGGGCGAGCGGAAGGTCTGGAAGTCCCACTCCACCTCGTCGAGCGAGAAGGGGATCTGCTGCTCGGCCTCGAACCGCACGATCTTGGGAATCTGCTTGGGCTCGACCGGCGGCAGCTTGGCGAACCGCGCAAACGCGGCGTGCCCGGGCACGCTGACGGCCACACGCGCCTTGCTCAGGTCATACTGGTTCACGAAGGCGCCCAGCGCCAGTCGGATTGCGTCGTCCTGATTCAGCTCAGGCGTCGACAGCACCCGCTTGTGGGGCATGACCGCGAATTCGGCCACCCGTACGCCCTCGCCGTCCAGCACCAGCTTGACGGCCTTGATTCCGCCAGCGCCAACCTCGATGCCCCAGCACGCGTTCGATGTCGCCATGTTTGAAGCCTTCCTTACTTAAGACCAAGGCAGACCGCCACCGGACTGCCCGCACCCGACGCCGCCCGCGCAGGCCGGGCAGAGGGGGCCGATCGTACACCACCGACGGGGCCAGCAGGCCGAATGGCCTCGCCCGTCGCCCCGTCCATACGACGACGCCCGTCGGCAGTTGCTCAGAACTTCCGGGCCGTTACAGCCCGGTGACCAACGCTCCATGAGCAGGTTGATCGGGGAGTGTCCTTACTCGCCCGCCGATTCGATCACGCCGGCGATCATCGACACCAGCATGTGCCCGTTCTGATCGATGGCGCCCTGGTAGTGCAGCACGCGGGCCTTGCTGGGTGCGGTGATGCCCATGCCCGCCACGATCGGCCCGGTCGAAGACCACCGCGTGGGATTCTGCTGCCAGGCCATCGAGGCCACCATTTCCTCGGGCTTGCCCTGGGCCAGCAGGTCGAGCATGTCGCGATCGTGCTGGACGACGCGGTTTCGCGCCTGCTGAGACTCCTGGGAATCCCCAAGCAACTGCACCTGATCGCCGAACATCGGGCCTACGTGGCTCAGATCAAACGTGGTCACGACCAGGGTCGTGCCACCCAGTTCGCCCAGGGCATTGCGGACGGCCTCGACGAACGGCTGAATGGCCACGCCGTTGCCGTCGTAGCTCTCGCCATTGTTCGCGGCCGCGTCGTGCACCAAAGCGGCAAAGACCTTTGGGTACTTCCCCGCATCGTCCGTACCGAAGACGTGCTGGATCCAGGGCATCTGGAGCTCGACGCTGTGCTCGCGTTCGTGGTCGTATCGATGCTCGAAGAGCTTGTCACCCAACGAGTTACGCAGCTTGTCGGCCAGCTCCGTGTCCAGCGGGCACTCGCCCAGCGGGCTCTGGAAGCCCTTGTCGCAGCCAGCAACGCCCGATGAACGGCCATAGTGGTTGGGCCCCAGGATGATCACGCGGTCGGGCCGATCGACCACCCGCATGCGGCCGTAGGCCTTGGCGAAGACCAGCCCGCCGCGGGCGTAGTCGATCGCCGGCACGATCACGCCGGGGGGCAGGGCATCGAAGCTGGGGTTGTCGTCGTCCTTCAGGGCCTCATCGATGAGCTGATCCAGGTGCTCGCGAAGGGCGTCGGGGGCTTCCTTGCTGAGCTGCTCCTCGCTGAGTTCCTCGCCCTCGTGCTTCTTCTTGACCAGCGCCTCGGCATAATCGGCCGAGTTCGAGGGCGGCAGCACGTCCGTGCTGTCGAAGGTCTGCGTGAATTCGTTCCAGACTTCGTCGAACTTCGGGCCGTGCAGCAGGGCGGCGTCGTCGAGTTGGGCCACCAGCATCTCCACGCTGCGCCGCTCGAGCCCCTGGCCCACCTGGTCGACGATCTCGTCGATCGTGCGCGAGCCGTCCATCAGGGGCAGGATGTGCTGGGCCGCGGGCGAGGTGAACACCACCTTGCGGCTGATCTGGCGGGCATCGGCCACGCCAAGGGCCGGCTTGCCTTGCACCTGAGAGGGAAAGCCCTTAATCTGCCGAAGCTTGGGCTTGGCCTGGTGAGGCAGGTTGGGATCGAATGCGGGCGGAGTCGGCGCTGCGGGATCGCTCATGCTCCATCGTACCGCTCGCCCGGCGGTGAGCCGAGCGGCGACCATTGAACAGCCGCAAGAATGCCGCTATCATCGTGGCCCTGCCGGCCGGTCGCTGGCAGTGGTATGCCCTGCCCGTTGGTCTCAAAGTCTCTTACGTTGGGAAGCCGCGACATGTCCGACTCTTTCAACCCAGGCGAAAAGGTCTCCTGCACCATCACGGGTCTGCCCCGTAGCGAGGCCGGCAAGAAGACCATCGGTCGGCTGATGAAGCTCGATCCGCAGATTCAGCGCGGCCTGCGCAAGGCGCAGACCCGCCGCCGCCAGAACATGAAGGTCTACGTCCGTGGCGGCCGCGACTGGTACGCCCGCGAGAAGTGCGGCAAGGGCGGCCAGGTCCGCGTCGGTGAGTCCTTCACCATCCCCTATGCCCCGCAGGTCGCCGACGACATCAAGTCGGTCGAGAAGTACCTGAAGCTCGAGACCGCCAAGGGCTGAACGGCCTGCGCCCCTAGCATCAGGGCATGAAGAACTTCCTCCGAATCGGCCCGCTCCTTGCAGCGGGCCTTGTTGTTGTTGGCCTGGGCATGTTCGCGTGCGAGGCCGAGCAGGACGATGCCGCCGCGTCGCCGGACGCCCGGTACACCACGCAGGGCCGCGTCGCGATGGTGCCCTCGCCCGAGAGCCCCGCCAGCGAGTTCAAGATCCACCATGAAGCCATCCCCAACTTCGTCAACGGCAAGGGCGAGGTGGTGGGCATGGGGAGCCATCCCATGCCCTTCCCGCGGGTGGCCGAGGGCATCGACACCGCATCGCTCAGCGTGGGCGAACCGGTGCGATTCACTTTCGAGGTGACCTGGAGCGACACGGGCGTGCCCACGTGGGTCATCACCGAACTCGAACGCCTGCCCGAGGGCACGACGTTCGCATTCGAGGCCGACCCGGCAGAGGCCGATCCGGCCGTAACGCCCGATAGTTCCGGCGGTTAAGCCCCTGGGCAGCACGATCCCGGACTCGCGCAAAAAAACCCGGTGACGAACATCGAGTGCTCAATCACCGGGTCTCGTGGGGGTCTTGGTTGTGCCCGAGTTGCCTCGGACGCTGGCCTATTCGCTGGGTTGCGTCGGCCTGTTGCAGGGCGAAGCAAAAATTCCGAGCAAGTATTTCGCAACCCGATCAATTTTTCCAGCCGACGTGATCAGCCAATCAGGATGACCCGTACGACTCGGCGGGTTCACCGCGTTGGTACGGGTAGATCGAGCCGTTCGAGCACCTGCTTGAGATCTTCCCACACCTTCCGGCGGGTTTCTGGCGTGTAGTTACGCAGCAGGTAGGCCGGGTGGTACGTGGGCAGAACGTCGAAGCTCCCCCCCGCCGGCGTGGACATGGGCCACCACCGACCGCGAAGCTCCCGCATCGAGAGCACCTGGCCGGTCAGCAGCCGGGCCGACGGCAGACCCAGGGCCACGATGGCCTCCGGCTTGATGGCCTCGATCTGGCGCATCAGGAACGGTGCGCTGGCCTGGGCCTCTTCGATCGTGGGCGTCGCGTTGTTGGGCGGCCGCACCTTCAGCACGTTGGCGATGTACACGTCCTCGCGGCGCAGCCCCATCGCCGTGATCATCTGATCGAGCTTCTGGCCCGCGCGGCCCACGAACGGCCGGCCCAGGCGGTCTTCGTCGGCCCCGGGCGCTTCGCCCACGAACATGATCCTCGCGCACGGATCCCCCTCACCGAACACGATGGTGGAGTGGGGCGTCCCGGTCGCCGCGTGCGGGGCCGCCTGGGTGTAGTCCTCCAGGATCTCGGCGAGCAGTTGCTCAGCGACTTCACGCGGGCTGCCAGACGGGCGGCCGCTCGACTTGGAGCCTCGACGGGCGGGCTTGGCCTCTGCCTGGGTGCTGGGCTTTGGCATGGGCTGGTCTTCCATGGGCTTCGAGCGGACGTGCGATTGAGGCGGGGGCTCGCTGCGCGGCCGGGCGGGCTCGGGAGCCACGACCTCCACGGCGGCGCTGACGGCCCCGGGAGGGCTCTTGACGCCCCACGCGACGCCGAGCTGGCCCCACGCACGGGCATCCTGGGCCACGACGCGTCGGACGGTTGCCGGATCCATCGTCATCGCCCCCTCCGGATGCGGTTTGCCCAGGCGCCATACTCGATCAGCCCGCGAATGAGCTCGCCACGAGGCGGCGTGCCCCGGCCGAAGGCCGTCTGCCACCGCCAGGCGTAGTAGGGGCCGCGCAGGCGAAACCGGGCCACGATGGCCATGCGTGGCAGCTCGTAGGCGGCCAGGGGCAGGTCTCGGAGCAGGTTCGAGGCCGACATCTAGTGACCGCCGCTGGAGGCGCCCGCCTCGCTCTGGGCCTTGTGCCAGTGGATGGTCTCGGCCAGGCCCTCGCGCAGGCTGGCGAAGGGCTCGTAGCCCAGCAGCCCGCGGGCACGCTCGATGCTTGCCAGCGAGTGGCGCACCTCGCCCTGCCGCGTCGGCTTGTGGTGCGGCCTCAGGTCGCCTTCGAGGCCGGACTCCTGGCTCACGATCTCGGCCATCTGCTCGGCAAGGCGGTTCAGGCTGGTGGCTCGGCCCAGGCCGACGTTGGCAACGGCGTTATCGGGCAACGTCCCGGTCGCCCCCGCCAGCAGGTTGGCCAGCACCACGTTGGCGACGAACGTGAAGTCCCGGGTCTGCTGGCCGTCGCCGTAGATGATCGGCGGCTTGCCCGCGAGCATGCGCGAGGCGAAGGCGGGAATGACCGCGGCATAGGCCGAATCGGCCCGTTGCCGGGGGCCAAAGACGTTGAAGTACCGCAGCGCGATGCTCTCCAAGCCGTAGCAGCGGCTCCAGGTGGCCAGCAGGTGCTCGCCCGCCAGCTTGCTGGCAGCGTATGGCGAGAGCGGGCAGGGAGGCATGTCTTCCTGGCAGGGCTCGCCCGAACTCGCGCCGCGATCGCCGTAGATCGAGCTGGAGCTGGAATGCACCACGCGACCGCCACCAGCGGCCCGCAGCGCCTCGAGGACGCGGAGCGTGCCGGTGGCGTTGACGTCCCAGGCTCGGCCCGGTTGCTCGATGGACAGGGGCACCGAGCCAACGGCCGCAAGGTGAAAGACCACCGGACCGCGGTCGGACTGCTTGCCGGCCCTGTGCTGGAGGCTGAAGGCGTCCGTCATGGCCGTGCGGTCGAGGATCGAGCCATGCACGAACGCGACCCGATCGGGCTCGAGTTCGACCAGATCGGCGACGTAGCTGGCCGTGGAGTTGGAAAGGTCGTCGATGACCCGGACGTGTGCGCCCAGTGAGACCAGGGCGTCGACCAGGTGGCTGCCGATGAATCCGGCGCCACCGGTCACCACCACTCGGCGGTGCTCGTAGGCGGGGCGCACGCTGGCGATAAGCTCGGAGGGAAAACGCAGCACTGCCCGTATCCTAACCGCCCTTTCGCCCTGGCCAAGCGGGAAATCTCGCGGCGGCCAATACGCTCACGATTGGGCGGCCATCCTTCCGATACGCTTGTTCGTGCCCGGCGAGCAACGCACCATACGACTCAAGCAGGCCAGCGATCTCGCGGCACGGTCCATCGCCATGCTGGGCGTGGGCGGCGCGGGCATGAGCGCGCTGGCCCGCCTGCTGGCCTCCATGGGCGCGGCGGTCCGCGGCTTCGACGCGGTGGCCTCCCCCATCACCGACCGATTGATCGCCGAGGGGCTTAGCGTCAGTATCGGCAACGGGCACGACGCGGCCGACGCGGCCGAGGTGCTGGTGGCGACCGCCGCCGTGCCCGAAAGCCACCCGGCCCTTGCACGCGCCCGGACGCTCGGCGTTCCGGTCTTGCGGTATCCCGAAGCACTGGGACTGGTAATGGAAGGTCGCACCGGCGTGGCCGTCGCGGGCACGCACGGCAAGAGCACGACGGTGGCCATGCTGGGCGTGGCGATGGTCGACGCCGGGCTCGATCCTTCGGTCATCGCCGGCGCCGCGTGCGCGCAGCTGTCGCATGGCGCGTTGGGACCGAGCGGGCCCTGGGCCGGATCGCGCCTGGGCGCTTCGACCATTCCCAGCGGGCCGAGATTCGGCCGGCCCGGGTTGCTGGTGGCCGAGGCGTGCGAGTTCAATCGCTCGTTCCACAACCTGCACCCGACGATCGCTGGCATCGGGAACGTCGAGGCCGACCACCTGGACATCTATGGCAGCCTGGACGCGGTCGTGGAGGCGTTCGGGCACTTCGCGCGGTCGCTGCCGTCCGCCGAAGAGGGCGGCGTGCTGATCATCGGCCACGACGGCGCACACCGGCGCGAGGTCGCCGCAGGCGTCTCGGCACGGGTGCAGACGATCGGCTTCAGCCCCGAGGCCGACTGGGTCATCCGCTACCAGCAGGACGCCCACCAGACCGAGGTGGCCCATCGCGACGGCGCATGGGGACGCTGGCAGCAGCGGATGCCCGGCGCGCACAACGCCGCAAACGCGGGTATGGCCTTCGCGCTGGCGTGTGCGTCCGGTGGAGATCCAACGGTGGTCGCGCGTTCGCTCGGCGCCTTCGGAGGCCTGGAACGGCGCTGCCAGGTGCTGGCCGATCGTCCTATCCAGGGCGGGACGGTGCGCGTGTACGACGACTACGGCCACCACCCGACGGAGGTCGACGCGACGCTGCGGGCCATCCGGCACGCCGAGCGCCCCCAGGCCAACGGGGGTCGGTTGATCGTGGTGTTCCAGCCGCACCAGCATTCGCGGACGCGTTTCCTGCTGGACGAATTCGCCACGGCGTTCTCGAGCGCCGACCAGGTTATCGTGCCGGAGATCTACTTCGTACGCGACAGCGAAGCCGAGAAGCAGCGCGTGAGCGCGGGCGACCTGGTGCAGCGGCTGCGCGATCGTGGCGTGCGGTCCGACCACGTGCATCCATTTACGACCATCGTCGAGCAACTCGAGCAGGATTGCAGGCCGGGAGACGTGGTGGTCGTCATGGGGGCGGGCCCGGTGTGGCAGGTGGCGCACGGATTTGCCTTCGGCGATCGGGCGGTGGCCCATGCCTGAGACCGTTGCACTGGACATCGAGCACGATGCGCCGATCGACACATGGTTCGGCATCGGCGGACGGGCCGACCGGCTCGCGCGGCCATCGAGTATCGAAGAGCTTGGCCAGTGCATCGCGCTCGATGCGAACCTGAAGGTATTCGGCGAGGGCGCCAACCTGCTCGTCGCCGATGGTGGCGTACGAGCGCTGGTCGTGAGCCTGGCGAAGATGAATGCCGTCTCCATCGGTGCGGACGGCTTCGTGCGGGCGCAGGCCGGCGCCGACCTCATGCGGCTCATCAACGGCACGGTCCGCGCCGGTCTCGCGGGGCTGCACACGCTGACGGGCGTGCCGGCCAGCATCGGCGGCGCCATCGCGATGAACGCGGGCGGCGCTTTTGGCAACACGTTCGACCATCTCCGCGAGATCACCACCATGGATCGCGCGGGCGTCGTGCGGACCGAACCGGCATCGGCCTTCGAGGCGACGTATCGTGACGGCGGCCTTGGCGGGCGGATCGTGATCGAGGCCGTCTTCGAGCTCGAGCCCGAAGAGCCGATGGTGCTGCGTGAGCGCGTGAAGGACATCATGGCCCAGAAGAAGGCCAGCCAGCCCATGGCCGCCGATAGCGCCGGTTGCGTCTTCAAGAATCCCTCGCTGGCAGAAGACATCGAAGGCGTGGGCAAGGCCGGCCAGCGCGTGAGCGCGGGCATGCTGATCGACCGCGCCGGCTGCAAGGGCCTGGCCGCGGGCGGCGCCCGCGTGAGCGAGCGGCATGCGAATTTTGTCGTGGTCGACAAGGCCACGGCCCGCGCCGCGGACGTCATCGAACTGATTGAGGCGGTGCGCCAGCGTGTGCATGGCGCGTTCGGGGTGGAACTTGCGACCGAGGTGGTCGTGTGGAGCGAGCGATGAGCAGCGCGGTGGTTCTCGTCCTTGGCGGAGGACCCGATGCAGAGCATGCCGTGAGCCTGGAGAGCAGCGCCGCCGTGGCGCGCGCACTGAACGAGAGCGGGCTTTACGCCGCCGAGCTGCGCGTTTTCGACACGCTCTCGCTCGACGAGCTTCGGGCGCTGCCGGGCGACGTCGTGTTTCCGGTGTTGCACGGCCCGTGGGGCGAGGGCGGACCCATGCAGCGGCTGCTCGAGGCCGACGGTCGCCCATTCGTCGGGTGCGGCGCGACGGCGGCGCGCGCGGCGATCGACAAGATGCACACCAAGCAGGTCGCGCTGGCCCTGGACATACGGACCGGTCCGGCATCGATCCTGCACCCGCTCGATGACGCGCCACCAATCGACCTGCCGCTGGTGCTCAAGCCGGTGCACGAAGGCTCGAGCGTCGGCCTGGCGATCTGCACGACGCCCGACCAGTGGCTCGCCGGCGTGCAGGCGGCTCGCGCGGCGATCGCCTCGGGTCAAACGACGGCGTTCATGGTCGAACCCATGACGCGCGGGCGAGAGCTGACGGTGGGCCTGGTGGCAGGCGAAGCGCTCCCGATCGTGGAGATCGCCCCGGCCGATGGCGTGTACGACTACGCCGCCAAGTACGCGCGCAACGACACCCGGTACGTCGTCGACCCGCCGCTCCCCGAGGGCGTGGCCCACCGCATGCAGCGCGATGCGCTCAGGCTTGTCCAGGCCCTCGGCTGCGCCATGCTGGCCCGGGTCGACTTCATGCTCGACGAGCGCCACGGTCCGGTGCTGCTGGAGGCCAACACCATGCCGGGGTTCACCAGCCATTCGCTGCTGCCGATGGCCGCCGCCCGCACGGGGCTCGCCATGCCGGCCTTGTGCGCGCGACTCGTCGACGACGCCCTTTCCCGCCGCACGCCCGAACCAGCCTCGCAAACCGCCGTACGCTCGTAAGACCATGCCACGAAAAGCCGCACCGAAGAAGACCGCTCGCAAGGGCAAGGCAAAGCCCCGGACCCGGAGCAACGCCGGCCCGCGCTTGCCCGAGGGCTCGACGCGCAAGCTGGTGCTGGCGGGCATCGGCCTGGCCCTGGCGGCAGGCGTGGTGATCGGCGCGGGCCTGGGTATTCCAGCGTTGGGCCGCCAGGCCTCTATGCGAATCAACGAGCGCTCCGATTCGATTTTCATCCAACTGACCCCGCCGGGATGGATGCCCCAGCAGACCTACGACGGCATCATGGATCGGGCCGAAGCCGCATATCGCGCCTCGGCCGGCGCCTTGGGCGCCGAGGCCGCGCTGCGGCCCGAGCCCCTGCAAGCCGTTCAGGAAGCCATGGCAAGCACCGGGTGGGCCGCGAGCACGCCGATCGTCACCCGCCGGAGGCCGACGCGCGTCGACGAAGAAGGCGACGGGCCCGGTCGATACGACATCGTGATCGAGATGGATTGGCGCCGGCCCGTCGCGGTGGTCCGCTCGGCGGCTTTTCAGATCGGAACCCCGTCGGGCCTGCGCGACACGGCCGTCGACGCCGACGCCACGGTGCTGCCGCTGAGCGGCCCGCCCGAGAGCTTCCCGGGGCTCAAGGTCATCCTGAATCCCTCGCGCATCCCCCGACCGACGGACGCCAGCGACGTGAACCCAAGCTGGCCTGGCCAGGACATCCGCGACGCCATCTCGCTTCTGGCGCTGCTCCAGCAGGAAGACTTCGCGCCGCAGATCACCGGCGTCGACCTGTCCGAACACACCAACGGCCGTCGATTGCTGATCGTGACCACCACCGGTGGTCGAGTCGTGTGGGGGGCGCCACCCGGCGGAGAGGGCGTATACAGGGGCGAAGTGCCCGACGAGAGCAAGCTTGCCAACCTCCGCAGTCTCATCCAGGCCACCGGCCAACTCGACGGCGGGCAGGAACGCGTCGAGATTCACTGGCCCGGTACCGTGCTCATCGGCGAAGACGCGGCGCGGGGAGGCGCCGGAGATCGGCCGTGAGCGACCAGGAGCCAACTCCGCAGGCGCCCGCCGATGCTCCATCCAGCACGCCCCGAAAAGACCGCTGGGCCCACCGAAGGGCCGAGCCGCGAACCCTCGCATTCCTGTGGGCGATGTACATCCTCGTCGCCGGCCTGCTGACGGTGGGCGTGCTGCTGTTTCGCGGGCCGTGGGCGCTGCTTGACAAGGGCGTTTACCAGTACGCCGCGCGCACGATGCTGCTTTGCGTTGCGATCGGCTTGGCGATCCTCTGGCCCATGGTGCGCCTGAGCCAGAGCGTGTCGCTTCGAGAGCGGCCGGGTTCGGCGATCTTCAAGGACCTGCTCGTACTTCTGCCGCCCACGCAGGCGGTGGTGTGGGCCCAGGCCGCGGCCCGGGCCGGCTGGGCGGTCGACCTGATCGGCGCCATGGCCCTGAGCCTGGCCGTGTGGCCCATGCTCGTCGGCGCCGGGATGGCGATGCTGCTCCGGCCCCGGCCCGGGCAATACCCCGGTCAGGTCTACGACCCGGGCACGGTGTTCGTCGGTGCGCTGGGCCCCGGAGGCGTGGCGCGTTCGTTCGCAATGGCGGGGATCGTGCTCACTGCCCTGCTGCCGCTGATCGCGCTTCGCACCGGGCCGGGTTGGGCGACGATGCTCAGCCCGGTGTCGGCGGTGATCGATCTCAGCCAGAGCCGAGATGTTGGTCCCGGTTCCAGTTCCGTGGACCACGCTCGATGGGTGGTGCTGCTGGCCCAGACCGGCACGGCCGCGGTGCTGTGGCTCGTGCTCGCGTTCGTACCGCCCGGCCCCAATACGTCCCGAACGCACATGAGTGGCCCCGGACGAGCCGGGCCCATAGCATCGCCCAGTACCCCGCGTGGCCCGGGCTTTTCGCCCTCTGCCCGCGGGGATCGTCATTCGGGCACGGTGTCTGTGCCCGAGCAGGCGAGCAACAAGCACGTGCGCACACAGGAAGGGCGCCCGATGGACTACATGACCGCCGAGGAGCGCGAGAAGATCAAGGCCCGGCTGAACGAGCTGATCGCCAACCGCCCCAAGATCACCGAACGCATCGCCGAGGCCCGGGCGCTGGGCGACCTCAAGGAAAACGCCGAGTATCACAGCGCGCGCGAATTGCAGGGCATGGAAGAGGCCGAGATCCGCCGCCTCGAGGACCGCCTGGAGAACGCCAAGGTAGTCAACGATGACCTGGCCAAGGACGCCCAGGTCGCCTTCCTGGGCTCGATGGTCAAGATCCGCGAAGTGGGCGAGAACGGGCCCGTGGGCGAGCCCGAGATGGTCAAGCTCGTGGGAGAATTCAGCGAAGACCCGCCCGATGATTACGACGAGGTGACCGCTAACAGCCCGATGGGCACCTCGCTCATGAAGGCGCGCGTGGGCGAAACCGTCCGCGTCGATGCGCCGCGCGGCACCAAACGGTTCGAGATCCTCGAGATTCTCTGAGCAGAAATACGCAGCTTCGGCCTTCGGGCAAAATCATCACCGCCGGATGCCCAACCATGGAACATCCCGGTGTACGGGTGCTTGCGTGGACACGCACGCGGTGCCCTCGCTGCGTGTTCGATCGTGGAGGACTCTCATGACTGATCGTCGACCCTCGGTGCGTCGCTATGCCCGCCCCACCGGCCTCCTGGTCGCGGCCGCCTTCTCGGCCTCGCTGGCCGCCGGCTGCAACACCTACACCTCGCCGCGCGCTATCGCTCCGACGGCCCTGGCCATCTCGATGCCCGATGTGGAGGCAGTGGGCGTTGAGGTTAGTAGCGCGAATGGGCGCATCGTGATCGTGCAGGATCCCGCCATCGGGGATGCGGTGGTTTCGGCCGAGGCCCGACTAACCAGCCAGGAACGGGCCGAACGGTTCCGTGTGGAAGCGGTCATGGAAGGCGACACGCTGCGTGTGCGTCCGCTCTGGCCCGATGGGAAGCGCATGGACAACGAGTCGTGCAACATCGAGATCACCGCGCCGCGAATCCGGCACGTCGACGCGCGCACCAGTAATGGCGCCGTGCGTCTGACCGGCGGCAGCGGCGATGCGGTCATCCGATCGTCGAACGGTTCGATCACCGTGGAAGGACGCGAGGGGTTGCTCTCGGCCCGCACCAGCAACGGCAGGATCGAGATCAAGGATGGCTCGGGCCCGCTCGACGTGGCGTCATCCAACGGCTCAATCACCATCCGTGGCGTTGGGCCGGGCCAGGACGGCATGCCCTACGACTGGCGCGCGACGACCAGCAACGGCAGTATCCGCGTCGAACTCCTGGAGACACCCTCCGGCCGCGTGCGCGCTTCGACGTCCAACAGCAAGGTCCGGCTGTTCCGCAAGGATCTCAATGGTGCGCAGACCGAACTGGCGGCATCCAGCAGCATCGACTATGCGCTGGGTTCGGGCGCCAGCGAGATCTTCCTGAACACCAGCAACGGCTCGATCGTCGTCGTGACGCCCTAGCGAGCATCGGAGAAGAAGAACGCGGCGATCGGGTGGCATGCCATCCGATCGCCGCGTGCATTTCGAGAGATCACCCGATTGGTCTTGCGATCAACCGCAACCGGTATCGAACTCGTTCTGGAATGCGAGGAAGTCGAAGAGGGTGAGATCGCCGTCGCCGTCGAAGTCGGCCCGCAGGTCGCCGCCGGCAAAGAGGTTCTGGAACTCCAGGAAGTCGAAGATGTTGAGCTCACCGTCGCCGGTCAGATCGGCGCGGCACGTGTCGCACGTAAGCCGCACGATCTCGAACGCGTCGATGGCGGCCTCGGTCACCGAGTTGTTGGGCTGGTCCTCGGTGCTGAAGCGGATGCGGAACTGGTCGGTGGCCGGCACGTAGTCGACGATGCGGTAGGTCTGCATGCTCCACACGGGGGCGCGAGCGGTGATGGTCTCCACCGGCACCCAACTCGTGCCGCCGTTGGAGGACATCTCAATCTCCATCACGTCGTCGCCGTCGTCGTTGGTGAACCACACGGCAAAGCGGATTCGGGCGTCGTCGCCCAGCGCCGAAATGTCGTAGATCGGACTGGTCAGGACGGTTGGGCCACCGTCAAGGTCGGCGTCGCGACCCAGGCCGGTGGCGTACATGGAGTCGGTGCCGTCGAAGTCCGAGCCGGGCTCACCGCGGCCGCCGCTGGTGCGCGGCGCCCCACGTTCCCAGGGGCCATCCTCGACCGAGAAGTTCTCGACGGACCAGCCGGTGTCGGTCTGGAAGCTGTCGCCGACGAGTTGCTCGACATCGGTGACGACGAAGGCCTCGAAGTTGATGAATGGAGCCGAGAGCGGCGTGCGGAAGAATTGCCCGTCGCTGCTGGTGGCCTCGAACCAGTACTCGACCGTCTCGAAGCAAGGCATGTTGGGCATGGTGCCCTCGTATAGACCGCTGCCGATGGAGGCCAGTGGCGCTTCGAGCACCTCGCCGCTCGCCAGCCGCACCTTGACCTGGGCGCTATCGACCGTGCCCTCGAGTTCGTTGATCTGAAGCTGGATGGTCTGACCAAAGGGCGCCACTTCGGTGGGTGCGCCGCCGGGCACCGAGAGCTCGAGCTTGCCCGCGCCGTCGGCGGTGACGTCGACGATGAACAGGCCGCGCTCGATATCGCTGATCAGCACGATGCCGCTGTCGAAGTAGGGGTAGGTGCTCCAGGCGCCGTTGAAGTTCGCCTGGTCGCTGCCCGGGAAGGTGTCGAACCAGGCGACTTCCGTTGGGTTGAGCGGATCGGCCGACAGGTCCCACACGCGCAGGCCGCTGCGGTAGTTGGCCTGGTAGAGCATGTCGCCCTTGACGTAGTTGTTGTGGTCGATGGCGGGCAGGCCAGTGGTGAAAGTGCTCGCAAGCTGGGGGTTCGAGATGTCCGAGACATCGAACACGCGGGTGGTCGTCACCGAGACGCTGTCGCCTTCGTCCAGCTCATCGTTCAGGTACAGGTACTGGCGGTCTTCGCTCAACCAGGCCTGGTGCGTGTATCGCAGCTGGGCGTAATCGCTCCGGCCGACCAGGAACATGTTGCTCTTGTCGGTGACATCGACGATCTCCAGGCCGTCGAAGCCATTGAGGCAGAAGGCGATCTCGCGGCCGGCGTACGGACCCGACGTGTAGCTGACGACCTGGGCGTCGTGCACGTAGTGCGTGCTCCACTGGCCGACGATGGTCGGGTTCTCCGGGTCGGTCAGGCTGACGGCGATGAGCCCGCCGTTGGCAATGTTCGCCCCGCAGAGGTAGATGTACCCCGAATCGGGGTTCGAGATGATGTTGTGCGTCGACTGGTGGCCCAGCTGGGTCTTGTTGCGAATCAGCGCCACGCGTCCGTCGTCGATCTCGCTCAGGTCCATGACTTGGATGCCCGAGCCGCCCTCGCTCACGCCGTAGGCATAATGGCCCATGACCTTCACGTCGTGCCAGCCGCTGTCGGGGCCCTCGACCCAGTCGATGATGACTGGGTTGGTCGGGTCGGTCACCTCGACGAAGCCGTAACCCCGCTGCAGGCCCATGATGGCGTATTCGCGGCCGCTCGGGCTGGTGTAACCCCAGCAGTCGTTGCCCGAGCCATGACTGCCCGGAAAGGCGCTCAACGGAATCCACGAGAGCAGCGTCACGTTGTGGCTGTCAAACGACGCGGTGGGGTCATCGACGCCCGCCCCGCCGCCGCCATCCTGTTGCATGCCCAGCGACCACATGTCCGCTTCGACGGCGGGCTGCGCATCGCGTACTTTCCGCCAGTTCTCGTGGGCGCCGGCGGACAACGCCAAGGACAGCGCCCCGGCGCCCGCCAAGCCAGCGGCCAGCCATCCAGAATTCCGAGTAAATACCGAACGGCCAGACGCCTGCGAGATCGTGTGCTTCATATTGATGCTCCCTGACCGGAGTACGCCGGAGTCCAGACCCAGTGTTTCAGATTCTTGCCGAAACCGCCCGGATTGCCAAACGTAGGATCTGAAACCGACTGGAAGACTCCGTTGGTCCCAGCGAGGGAGGCTGGTCACAACATGAGATCGAATGATCAATCACCGGCGGCGTGGTGGTTTACGGCGGCAACCATCATCTGCGTCGCGGCATGCGCGTACGCGGGCATTGCCCGACAGGCCGCCCCGCCTGCTTCCGATCCCGAACCGCAGGAGGTCCAGCCCGCACCGGGCAACAACCGCCCGTTGTACATCGATGATCAGCACGAACCCAGGATCATGATCGCCTGGGTCCGCCGCGACGGCATGCGGATGGAACTGTCCAGGCAGATCCCCTGGGGCACCAAGAACGATCGCGTCGATCTCGGAAAGAACCTGCTTGCCTTCGCGGCAGTCGGCGGCACGCGCATCGACCTTCAGAGCGGGCACCCACTGGGCTCGGTCGTTCGCGTGGGGTTCTATAAGGCCGACAAGCAGCAGCCGTTCTTTGCCGACATCCGTCCAGGCTCGGTCGTCGAGGTGCGGCTCGAGGGCGTGCGCTTCATCGAGGCGGCCAAGCCGACCGAGGGTACCGCCCTGCACCACCTGCAATACAGCATGGAAGACGTGCTCAACTGCGGGCTCGACGCGAGCGCCATCGATCAGTACAACACCGCACGCGCCGACGACACGCTGGGCGGCGCCGTCTCGGAAGAAAATGGTCGGCCCGGCGTGCTCCGCGTCGTCCACGGCGAGCTACCTCCGGACGCACCTCGCTATTACCGTCAGGGCGGCGAGCCCGCAGGCGACGAAGACCCGCAACCCGCCGAGCGATTCGCCACGGTGCGCTTCGTGAAGAGTGAAGAAGATGGCACGATCGGCATCCGCGCCGAACTGCCGTATGAACTCTTCCGACACGTTCGGGATCCGTGGCTGCGCACCGAGCCGGGCACGTTCTTCGAACCCACGCACTTCCATCTCGAGTTCGAGAGCCTGCCGCACCGCGCATTTCCCGGCGGCAAGCCACCGGCCGAATCGAACGACAACGCCGACGCCAGCCCCGAAGCGGAAGCCGCCGGCCCGTGAGCGACAGCGGTAACACGCCCATCTTCGACGGCCATCTCGACCTGACATACCTGGCCGAGATCGGGCGCGACATGCACGCGCCGCTCGCGCAGTGTCGTGGCACGCTCTTGCCCGCCGCCGTCACGCTGCCATCGCTCAAGGACGGCAACGTTCGCGGCTGCTTGGGCACCATCTTCACCGAGATGACCGAGCAGGACTCGCCCCAGGCCCTGCAGCTCGGCGGCTTCCAGCACACCTACCCGTCCGGTGATGCCGAGGCCGCGCACCGCGCGGGCTTGCGGCAACTCAAGCTCTACCACGCCTGGCGCGACGCGGGCGTCATCGATCTGCTGCCGAACACGGGCAACGCGCCGTTGCAACTGGGCATCCTGATGGAGGGCGCCGACCCGATCGAGAACGCTGACCAGGTCGCGTGGTGGGGCGAGCAGGGCGTCATCGCGATCGGCCTGGCGTGGGCGATGGGCTCGCGCTACGCGGGCGGCAACTCGCAGGAGACCGGCATGACCGCCGAGGGTCGCGACGTCGTGCGCGCAATCGACGCCGCCGGCATCATCCACGATCTCTCGCACCTGAGCGACAAGGCGATGGACGAGTTGCTCGAGATGTCGGGCGGCCGTGTTGTCGCGAGCCACAGCAATGCCCGTGAGCTGCTGGGCGGTACCAACCAGCGCCACCTGCGCGACGAGACCATCGCCGAGATCGCGCGCCGCGGCGGCGTCATCGGCATCAATCTGTACGCGCCATTCCTCGATCCCGAGTTCGACAAGGAGAAGAAACGCCCACCCCTGCGCACCGCACTCGAGCACGTGCTGCACGTCGCCGAGATCGCCGGCCGCGACAAGGTGTGCCTGGGCACCGACATGGACGGCGGCTTCGCGGCAACCGACCTGCCCGAGGGTGTGAACACGCCGAACGATCTTCACAAGCTGCTCGACCTGCTCCGAAGCGAGGGCTGGAGCGAGGCGGAAGTCGCGGGGTTTGCGGGTGGGAACTGGGCACGGGTGTTGGGGGTGGAGTGGCCGTGACGACGCTCTGGGGGGAACTGTTCGAGATCGTCCATGCGGCGTACATCGCCGTGATCGGGCCGCTGTTCGCCGTGGCGTTCTTCGGCAGCGTGCTCTACCTCGTCGCAAATCGTAAGCGTTCGAGCCTTGCGGCACGGGTCATCCGCGGCATCCGTCCGCGCAAGCATCGCGCCCTGCGCGATCACCCGGCTATCTGCGCCGCCTGCGGCTATCCGCGCGGCGAGGGTGATACCTGCCCCGAGTGCGGCGCCTCGCTTACCGAACCCGGGGCCGTGCTGTTTCGCGAAGTGATCGAGTCCCGGCGGCTACCCGTGCCGCGCTGGCTCACGCTCGCGGCGATGATGCTTGCTCTGATTCTGGGCGCATGGATGCTCTCGCCGCTGGCATTGCCCGTGGGAAACAAGATTGAGTGGGGGGCGTGGCGGATTGAAGAATTGTACTACCGCGCGACGTACACCCCGTCCCAAGGCGTTGGCTCTCCGTCATATCGTCTGCAATTGTCGTGCACGCACGCTGTCGAACCGCGAAAGACCGGGAGCAACCCGCCGATCTACGGGCAAGTCACGTTCATCCTTGAAGAAAGTGTATCGAAGGACCTGGGGTGGCTTCAGGTGCAGCACCCCGGCGAAACCTGGCAACTCCATTTTCACAAGGGCGGAATCAACCCACCCTTCCAGCCCACATCGTCGGCTACGGGCGCAGGCGTGGAGGCGGGCGTGCGGGCGCTATACAAGGCGACGGGGCTCGATCAGTACTGGCAAGCCTCGCCCGCTGAGTTAGCCGATGCCCAACGACTAGGTCGGCTGGCTGTGGGTCCAGCGTTTCGAGAAATCGAGAAAACGTCGAGCCTTTCCCACGCGTCAGGATCTCTGGTATGGACGCCGAACATGGCCCCTCGCGCGGCGGGCGCTATTTATAGATCTTCGCAGCCCATGCCCATCAGCAACACCGCCGGCGTCCTCGGCATTGTCATGCTCGTCTTGCCGTTCGTAGTGTTGGGCATCTTCGGGCTCCGGAAGCTCCACCGCCGCTAGTGCGAACTCACGCGCCGCCCCCACCGCGCCGCCAGCGTCTGCTCTTCCGCCTCGCCTTCGCGGCACAACCCGCACCAGATCACCGAATCGAGCAGCATCGCGCTGCCCTCGCTCGGTGGCGGTGGCGCCGCGGGCATGCTCGCCAGGGGCTGCAGCATGCGCTGGCGGTAGCGATCGGGGAACTTCTCGTTGGCGCCGCTCGCCTCGGCTTGCGCGTACTCGCCGCGCAAGAGCTCGTTGATGCGCTCGATGCGCGCCTCGGGGTAGGGGTGGGTCGAGAGCCAGGCAGGCGGGCGCTGGCCGCCCCCGCCCAACTCGGCCAGCTTCTGCATCACGCCGCGCTGCCCGCTGGGCTTGTAGCCCGCGCGTGACATATAGCGCATGCCGAGCTCGTCGGCCTGATACTCGGCGTCACGACCATAACTGAGCAGCACGAGCTGGCCGCCGACCTGTGCGACCGGCAAGCCGTACTGCCCGTACTCGCGGAGTACGCTGTCCTCCCCCGCGGCGCCGATGACCAGGGCGCTCGCGGCAAGCCCACCCTGGAGCGCGACCGATCGGCTCATCTGCTGGTTGCCATGCCGCGCGGTCACGTGGCCGATCTCGTGACCAAGCACGCCGGCGAGCTGCGCTTCGTTGTCGAGCTGCGACGCCAGGCCGCGCGTGATGAACACCTGACCGCCGGGCAGGGCGAACGCGTTTACGACGTCGGAATTGAGGATCGTGAACTCCCACGGCAGGTCGTCGGGCACGCCCTCTTCGACATGGGGAACCATCGACGAGCCGACCTCGGTGACGTACGCCCGGACCTGCTCGTTGGGCACCGGCCCGCCGAACTCGTCGGTGAACGAGGGCGCGGCTTCCAGGCCAAGGGCTGTTTCCTGGTCCCATGAGTAGATGCTGAAGAACGTGTCTCCTGTGGTGGGGTCGGTGGCGCACCCGGTGAGCGACGCGGCGGCCGCGAGCGCGATGGCGGTCAATACCTTCTTGAAGCTGGGCATACCCACACGATCCTCCTTCCGGGCCGGCGCGGGCCGGCGGGGCTCTATCCTTGCTGGACAGCGTATGAACCAGACCTCTCCCCCGGAACCGGACCTGAAGGAAGCATCATCTCCCGCCTGGGATGGCAACACGCTCACGGATCCGCATCAACAGTCCGATAAAGCTGACCGCGTCCGCCAGATGTTCACCGCCATCGCCGGCTCGTACGACCTGAATAACCGGGTTCACTCGTTCCTGCTCGACCAACGGTGGCGCCGCCACACGGTGAAGCGGGCGGCCGTGCAACCGGGCGATGTGGTCGTCGACGTCGCCTGCGGGACGGGCGACCTGGCCGAGGCATTTGCCAGGACGCCGGCCGCCGCCATCATCGGCGTGGACTTCACGCACGCGATGCTCGAGCGGGCTCGTCATAGGCAACGTCTATTGCAGGACCATGATTCCAGCAAACTCTTCTATGTCGAGGGCGATGCGATGGCACTTCCCCTCGCAGATGCCTGTTGCGACGTGCTGTCCATCGCCTTTGGCCTGCGCAACGTGCAGCGCCCCGAGGCAGCCATCGGCGAGTTTGCCCGCGTGCTGCGGCCGGGCGGCCGGCTGGTCATCCTCGAATTCGATCGGCCCGCCCTGGCGCCCATCCGCTGGGGCCATGACCTGTACACCAAGGTCATCATGCCCCGGACGGCTACGTGGATCAGCGGCGACCGTTCGGGGGCATACCGATACCTGCCTCGCTCGGTGGAGACCTTCCTCGATCGCGGTCGCGTGATCGAGTTGATGCGTGCCACCGGGCTTGAAGAAGTGTCCGTGAGATCGCTCAGCGGCGGTATTTGCGCATGTTATTGCGGACGTAAGCCCTGATCGGACCCGCCGACGCGCACGGATTGCCGCGCAGAAACTGCCATATCAAAGTTTTTTCATCGTGCTGCGATTGATCGCGGCCGTGTGGCGATGTAGTCCTCGCTCGCGGGCGGCGATGGGCCGGTCGGGGCACAACGGGTTGGACCTCCGCACATCGCGGCGGGCCGGAATCAGGGGTAGCACGATGTGCACGGATGCTCTTCGCGAACGATTCTTTGACGTCCTTGTCTCAGGAGATCGGGTCGAGGCCCGCCAGGTGGTGCTCCGGGCACTTGAGGCGGGCGACTCGGCGGTCGACCTGATCACCGAGCTTTACTGGCCTACCTATGAGAAGGTCGAGAAGCTCTTCCGCGGCGACCAGTTGACCAAGCTGAGCCATCACTATGCCACACGCCTGCTCCGCGTGCTGGCCGACCAGACGGCCGGGCTCATCGTGCCCAAGGCCGGCAATGGTCGCAGCGTGGTGGTGGTATGCGGGCCTCGAGACTCGGACGACCTCGCCGGCCAGCTGGCGGTCGATCTGCTGACCAGCGAGGGCTTCCGCGTGACCTTCGGCGGCGGGGGCATTCCCAACGACGAGTTGCTGGCCGAGATCAAGTCTCGCCAGCCCTCGGCCCTGGTCATGTTCGCCTCTGGCGCGAACGACCTGCCGCACATCCGCGACTTGATCGACACGATCCATGAGCAGTACCCCGAGCGGCCCATGCAGGTCGCCGTGGGCGGCGGCGTGTTCAACCGGGCCAGCGGCCTGGCCGAGGAGATCGGCGCCGACCTGTGGGGCGAAGACCCGCTGGACGTCGTCGAGGCCCTGGTGGAGCAGGCCCACGTCCGGACGCCGGCCCGCCCGCGTCGTCGGCGTCGCAAGAGCGCCGCCTGACGCTGTCGCGGGGAACCCCAAGCCCTCGCGAACGAATCGGCCAGGGATGGCCGATACTTAACGGACGTGACCCTTCGAAGCTGGCCCGCGGCCGGGTGCAACCCCGTCGCGGGCTTGCGGTATAGTGGAGCGAGGCTATGGACCGCACGACCGAACAAGACCTGATCCATGACGCGCTGGCGGGCGATCGCTCGGCGGCTGCCGCCCTCGTGCAGGCGCATCAGGTCTCGCTGTATGCCTTCATGCTCCGGCGTTGTGGTCGTCCGGAGATGGCCGAAGACGTGGTCCAGGAGGCGTTCGTTCGGGCGCTGACCAATCTGCATCGCTTCGACACGCGGTTCCGTTTTTCGACCTGGCTTTTCACGATCGCCAAGCGTCTGCACTGCAACGCGGTGCAGAAGTGCGCCCCGACGTACGACAGCGATCTCGTGGCATTCTCGGCCGACGACGTGCACGCCAGCGAAGACTCGCTCGATGCGCGCGAGCAGCGAACCCGCAGCCGCAACGACCTGGACGAAGCGCTCGATCGGTTGCCCGAGACGCAGCGCGAGATCGTCGTCCTGTTTCATCAATGCGACTGGCCGATCGCGAGGATCGCCGAGCACTATCTCATGCCTGCGGGCACCGTCAAGAGCCATCTGCACCGTGGCCGTCGCAAGCTCCGTGTCGCACTCGAGGCCATTCGAGCCGAACGTGCGGCCATGCGTACTGCCCATTCTCAGTCTCATTCAGAGCAACGGGTCGATCGTGGGGTGGATCGATGAGTCGGACGCACAAGCCTGGCCATAACCAGGAGCGCAATACGCGCGAGTTGTTGGACGCGTACTTCGATGGCGACCTGGACCGTGCCGGCAAGGCACGGCTCCATGAGGCGCTGCGCGAAGATCACCTGCTTGCCGAAGAATTCAGTCGGACGAGCGAAGCGGTCTCGATGCTTCGACAGAGCGCTTCGAATACGCGTCTTGATGTGGACCTTTCCGAACGCGTGCTGGCGCAATGCGAAGCATCGCGTGGCTACCTGAACAAGCGTGGACGACGCTTTGTTCTGGCGGGGCGCTCGGCCGTCGCGATGGCGACGCTGGCGCTGGCCGCGGGCGTGGTGGTATGGGTTCGCCTGACGCCACCCGAGCTGCGTCTGCCCGAGAGCCAGCGACCGCTGGGCGTGCTGCTGGAGAGCGGCAATACCGATGCGGCCAACCTGCGCCTGGTGCCGCCCAGCGTGCAGCAAGACCTTGCCGACTCGATCGATCAGAGCAAGGTTGAACGCACGATCGTCTACGGCTTACCGGCGGATCCCGCTTCGAGCTTCTCGGCGTTCGGACAGGACACCGAGCCGAGCCGGACGGGCGCCGTGGCACGGCTGCCGTTGCTTGCCCGCTCGGGCGAAACGAACCGTTCCCCCGCGAACGCGTGGCCCACCGGCCCGCTGCCGATGGAACGCCAGACCGCGGCGAGCGTGGTGCGCGGCCCGGATGCATCGGGGTGGTGGAACCGACCGGCGCCCTCGAGCGCCACGGTGACGTTGCCTGGCGGACGCCCGGGGCACTTTCTCTTCCTGCGTCGCGGCGAGCCGACCATTTTGGACCTGCTCGAAGCCGAGCGTGACCGGGAGTGACTCCCGTGCGTTTCGCGTGGATGATCGTGGCAGTCCTGGCTGCGTGGATTTGTACTTGTTCTCGAGCCAACGCCTCGGACGCCTATGGATCCGAACTCTTCGGCCGGCTCCCTCAGGGCGTGCTGGGCGCGTTCAGCTTTGATGACGCCGCGTCGCTGCGGAACAGTGAATTGGGCGCCACGGTACGAACCTGGATGCGCGAACAGGGCGCGCTCGCCGAAACCCGCCGCGCCTGGGGCTTGCTTTCCAGGCGACTTGGCGTCGACGGGAACGAAGCCTTTGACGGGCTTCTCGGCGGGAGCACCGTGCTGGCCTTTGGCCGACGCGATGGCGGCGAGCGCGTGGACTGGATCGTGCTGGCGGCGATCGACTCGGCCATGGACGTGCGCCTGCTCCAACGCACGCGCGCCGTGCCCCGGAAGATCGCCTACGGCCGGCCCGTGCTTGGGCTCGAAGAAGAATCGTTCCTGCTTTCGACGCTGCCGCCGCTACGCGATGGCCGCAGCGTCGTGGCGCTCGCACCGGCCGGCGCCGAGTGGCTGCTGTTGCGAACGATCGCCGTCTCGGCGGGCAAAAACGAAGCGCTGGACGGCGCGGTGCTACGAGTCGCCCCCACCGATGCCGTCGTGCGCGGGTTCTGGAAGCCGTCGGGCTCGGGCGGCCTGTTCGGTGATCTCGAACGATGGCTCTGGGGGCCCAGCGAGCGCATGCAAGCCCTGGCCATCTGGGCCACCGCAAAGGGAACCACGATCGAGATCGGGCTGTGCCCGGCCGGCGGCGAACCGGCGGCGGGCCCTCGAACCACGCCGCCGAGCGACGGCGTTCTGCTGGATGTCGTCGGACCAGGGTCGGCAATCGTCTCGGGCGTGCTGGATCGAGCCGGATTGGTCGGGCTGGTGCCAGAGGGCGCGCGGGTAACGCGTCGCACCGGCGAGTTGCTCGTCCGTCGCGGACCCGATGGCATCGACCTGGGCGCCCGGCTGCCCCTGGAAGAGCCCGTCGCCCATGCCTTGGGGCTGGAAGGTCCGCCGGTGGGCGAAGAAGGCCAGGTGCGTCTTCGCGAGCTATCCGAGACCCGGGCATCGCGGTCCATCTTCGGCCCCAGGGCCCAGGTAGCCTGGACGCTGCTGACCCACCAACCCGGGCACGCAGAGTTGCTGCTCGCCGTCGCATCGGGCCCGGTGCTCGGGGCCGGCGCCGAACCAACCGAAACCGAATCTCCGGCGGTGCAGATCGTGGGGCAGGCCATCAAGCGTCGATCGCCGATGGCCGGAGGCCTCCGCGGATCGGCCCGGCCCTCGGAGCTATGGGAATTGCTGAACGCTCCGAGCGAGGCCACGGCCGGACGGGATGAGACCGACGCGGGCGTGGCTTCGATCGCCGCGATGATCGACCAGGCAAGCTGGGCGGTCGACGCGGGCTCGAACGAGGTTCGCGGCCGGATTCGGCTGGAACTGCGGCTTCTAGCCGACCGGTAGCGCCACCCTCGGTGGCGGCGGCGACTACCCTTGCTCTCGCACTCTGGGATCGGCACCGGCGGCTCGCCGGCGATGCGGGATCCCCCCTTTCTGGACTGCACATTCTTATGGCCGACGCAGGCATTCGGAACGTGGCGATCATCGCCCACGTCGATCATGGCAAGACCTCGCTGGTGGACGGGCTGCTCCGTCAATCGGGCAACTTCCGCGCGGGCGAGCTCGAAAAGCTCGCCGGCGGGCGCGGCGACCTCATCATGGACAGCAACCCGCTCGAACGCGAGCGGGGCATCACCATCCTCTCGAAGAACTGCGGCGTGCGCTACGCGCGGCCCGATGGGCAGCACTTTGCCATCAACATCATCGACACGCCGGGCCACGCCGACTTCGGCGGCGAGGTCGAGCGCGTGCTGCGCATGGCCGACGGCGCGCTGCTGCTGGTCGACGCGTTCGAGGGGCCGATGCCCCAGACGCGATTCGTGCTGGGCAAGGCGCTCGAGGCCGGGCTCAAGCCGCTGGTGGTGATCAACAAGTGCGATCGGCCCGATGCGCGCCCGCAGGGCGTCATCAATGAGGTCTTCGACCTGCTCGTTGAGCTGGGCGCCGAAGATCATGCGATGGACTTCCCGGTGATCTATGCATCGGCCCGCGATGGCTGGGCGTCTGCCGAGCAGGGTACGACGGGCACGGACCTGCGCCCGCTGTTCGAGGCAATCCTCCAGCACGTGCCCGTTCCCGACGACGATGCAAGCGCGCCGCTCCAGGCGCTCGTCACCACGCTGGCGTACAGCGAGTACGTCGGCCGAATCGGCATCGGCCGCGTGTTTGCCGGCGAGCTGAAGCAGGGCCAGACGGTCGCCATGCTCAAGCGCGACGGCAGCCGAAAGGACGTGCGGCTGACGGGGCTGCAGCGCTTCGAAGGATTGGGCCGCGTCGATACGGCCAGCGTGCGTGCTGGCGATCTGTTCGCGGCCGTGGGCATCGAGGCAGTGGACATCGGCGATACGCTGGCCGATCCCGAAGTGGCCGAGCCCCTGCCGCCGGTGACGATCGACGAGCCGACGGTGTCGATCGTCATGCGCATCAACGACTCGCCCTTCGGCGGGCAGGACGGCAAGTTCGTCACCAGCCGGCAGATCCGCGAGCGGCTGGACAAGGAGCTCCAGAGCAACGTGGCGTTGCGCGTGGCGCCCGGTGCGTCGGCCGACGAGTTCGTCGTGGCCGGCCGTGGCCTGTTGCACCTTGGCATCCTCTTCGAAACGATGCGGCGCGAGGGCTACGAGATGAGCATCGGCCGGCCGCGCGTGATCATCAAGGACATCGACGGCGAGGCTCACGAGCCGCTGGAGATCCTGGTGGTCGATGCGCCGGTGAACAGCGTGGGCAAGGTGATGGAGCTCGTCGGCGCTCGCAAGGGCGAGCTCAAGAAGATGGAAGACCGCGGCAGCCACACGAGCCACCTGGTCTTCGAGATCACCAGTCGCTCGCTCATCGGGCTGCGCAGCCGCCTTCTGACGGCGACGCAGGGCGAGGCCATCATGAGCCATCGCTTCGAGCGGTACGTGCCCATGATGGGCGAAGCGGGCGGGCGCCAGAACGGCGTGATGATCGCCACAGAGGCCGGGCAGGTCACCGCCTACGCCGTCGAGCAGCTCCACGACCGCGGCATCCTGTTCGTCAAGCCGGGCGAGAAGGTCTACGGCGGGCAGGTCGTGGGCGAGCACAACCGCGACAACGACATCCCGGTGAACATCGTCCGCCTCAAGGCCCTGACCAACATCCGCAGCGCCAACAAGGAAGCCACCGTCACCCTTAAGGCCCCGCGGGCCATCACGCTCGAGGACGCGCTGGAATACATCGAGGACGACGAGCTCGTCGAGCTCACCCCCACCAGCGTGCGCCTGCGCAAGAAGATCCTCGACGAGGGCATGCGCAAGCGTGCGGAGCGGCAGAAAAAGGACAAGGAGAAAGTCGGTGCGGGAGCCTGATTCCTCCCGGCTTTCCCCAGCCCCAAACCCCTGCTAAACTCTCGACCCGCCACGGCACGGGCCCCAAGCCGGGAGGCTGACTCCCGCCCCATTTGCTGTGCGGAACTTGATAGGTATCTGCCATGTACGCGATCATCGAAGAGTCGGGCGGCCAGCGCAAGGTGACCCAGGGCGAGGAGATCCTCATCGACCTCTACAAGGGCGGCGAGGCCAGCCAGGGCGACTCGATCACCTTCGACCGGGTCCTGGTCATTGGCGACGCGGGTGGCTCGGCCAAGGTCGGCACCCCGCTGGTCGGGGGCGCCACCGTGACGGCCGAGGTCGTCGAGCCGGTGGTCAAGGGCGAGAAGATCGACATCCACAAGTACCGCCCCAAGAAGGCCTCGCGCAGCAAGACCGGCCACCGCCAGCGCTACACGCTGGTGAAGGTCACCGGCCTGAACGGCTGAGGCCCCGGACACACCGCGACCCCAAGAAGACACCCGCCCTCCGAAACCGGAAGGGCGGGTGTTGTGCTTCCCGCATTTGGGAAGGAGAACGGGTTCGCTATGCCGGGCGCTTACGGGCAGCCGGCCTCGATGAGCTGGATCGCCTCGAGCACGTCGAAGAAGTCGAGCGAGCCGAACGGGGCGGCCAGGTCGGTCCGCATGTCGCCGTTGTCGAACAGGTTCAGGTACGCCAGAAGGTCGAAGAAATCGAGGCCCGGCGTGCCGTCCAGATCGACCACCGAGCAGGGCCCCACGTGCAGCAGCTGGTTGGCCAGCGAGTCGACCGTGCCCTCGATGACGGTTGGGTCGGCGCCATTGGGCCACTGGATGGTGACGCGCAGCGGGTCGCTTCCCTGCGCATCGATGCCCAGGCCGAAGTAGGCCTCGGCGGGCTCCTGCCCGGCCATGCTGATGCCCGCGGTGATAGTGCGGATCATGTCGAGCTGGGCCTGGGCCCCGTCGAGTTCGACACGCACGACCGAGCCGATGGCATGGAAGTTGGGCCCTTCCATTCGTGGGCGCACGGTGATGTACGACGCGATGGGCTCGCCGCTATCGGGCACGTTCCGAAGAACTTTGATGGCCGACTCGTCGCAGCGAGGCGAGATGGCCGAGAGCATCACGGTGTGCAGGAGATCGACGCTGCCGTCGCGGTTGATGTCGGCCCCGACGATGGTCGAGCCGCGTTCGATGATGGTGAGCGCGTCGCTGACCTGCTCGGTGAAGTGCACGTTGTCCGGATCGCCATCGTGGATCATCATCCGCGGGCGGTCGACGCAGGCGTTGAAGCCGTTGGTGATGAGCAGATCGGGCCAGCCGTCGCGGTTCATGTCCTGGAAGGTGGTGCCCCATCCCCAGCCGAACTTGCCGCCCTGCTGGCTCACGCCGGCCTCGAGCGCCGACTCGACGTACGTAGGCTCGTCACTCTGGCTGAGAAAGAAGTTATTGTGCAGCAGCGAGCCGGGGGTATCGGTGATGGTCGTAAAGATGTCCATCACGCCGTCGGCGTTCGCATCGGCGATCGAGACGCCCATGTCGGTCTCGGGAACGTCGTCGGTCGCGCCCGCTGCATCGGTCACGTCGAGCATCGGGCGCAACAGGCGCACGCCCGGACGATCCGGATCTTCGTAGCTGCCCTGGTTGATCCACAGGTGGTTCTTGTCCATGTCGCAGGCGCCGTAGATGTCCAGCAGTCCGTCGCTGTCGAAGTCGTGCATCACGATCTGCCAGTAGCTACCGAAGCGATCCACGCCCGGGTCGGCCATGCCCGGTGCGAAGACGTCGATCGAGACGTCCTCGAATCGTCGGCCGCCGGTGTTCAGATCGGGCTGGTTGAGCAGCAGCCGGCCGCCGATCTCGTCGGGGTCGTTCTCGCCCGCGGCCGACCACAGGCCGATCATCAGGTCGAGGTACCCGTCGCCGTTGAGGTCGCCCGCCGAGAAACTGCCCACGTGGCGCAACAGCGAAAACGCGCCCGATCCGGGGTCGAGCCCACGATGATCGCTCACCAGGTCGAGATCGCCGATGCCGGTGGCGTCGCTGACGTCCTCGAACGTGCCATCGGGCAATTGTCGATAGAGCCTGGGCGTGGCCCAGTCCCACTCGATCTGATCGATGGGGCTGAAGAACGAGTCGCCCGCCACGATCAGGTCCAGGCGCCGATCGCCGTCGTAGTCGAACCACAGCGCCACGCGGGAGCGTGGCTTGTCAACGCCATCGCCGCCGGTCACGCCCACATCGGCCGCGATCTCGGTAAACGTGCCGTCGCCGTTGTTGACGTACAGCAGGTCGGGCATGCCCTCGGTGTTGGGCACGAAGAAATCGACGTGCCCATCGTTGTTGTAATCGGCCGCGTTGATGCCGGCGATCATCCCCATCGCCGAGCGGTACACGGTCCGCTCGATGCCGACGTCGCGGCTGACGTCTTCGAGCGTGAAGGCCTGCCCCATCGCCTGACCGGCCAAGAGCGCCACGGCGCTCGCGGCCAAGGACGCGGACACGCCACAGCGCCCGGGCCATACGCCCGAACCTCGCAAGGTGAAACCTTTCATGTTCGAAACCCCCGTCTCCTGCGGCCCCCGTGCGTGCACGGGCGCCCGATCCCCCGTTTTCCTACACGCGACCCCGATGGGACGCGCTCCCGACAGACGCAGGCCCGCAAACCGGAGATCGATCAGGGGCCACGAGAAGCGCCTACCAACTTTTACCAATATCTCAGAAAGCGTGTGCCATGTCAAGCCCATTTGCCCGCGCCGGCCGTGAATTTCGCGATCCCACAGCCAGCCGCACCCAAAGGCAGCCATGTACGATCAGGATGGCCAAGCAACCCCAGATGTACGCCAAACGAGCGCCCAGACCGCCACAAACCCCGATCTTGGCGAGATCATCGCGGCCGTGGCCGACGGCTGGACGTGCCCCCAGTGCCACTACGAGCTCCGGGGTCAGGCCATCCACCTCGAACCGCGATACCGGTTTCTTGTCAGCCGGTGCCCCGAGTGCGGCCGGGTCTGGCCCGCTCAGACCCAGGACCTCCGGCCCAGCCTTCGCCGTCGCATGATGGCCACGCCAGCCTTCCTGTGGTGGATGCTCGTCGGCGGCGGAGCCTTCGGCCTGGGCATGTACCTGTTCGGCATGGCGGCCTCGGCGGTGGCATGGGCCAGGTGGCACGGCGACTTCCTCGACTGGGTCGCCCTCAGCGATCTGCTGTGGCATCCGCCGGTCATGCTCGTCGCAGCGCTCACCGCCGCCATCGGCATGCCACACCTCGCCGCGGGGCGCTTGCTCCTGCTCTCGGCCGTTCCAGCGACCATCGGCCTGCTCAGCACCGTTGCGTACCTGCTGAGCGGCATCAGCAGGAGCCCTACGGAAGGTGAGGTCATTGCCGCGTTCATCCATCTCCTGGGCGGATGCATCACGCTGGCGTTTGCCGTCTTGCTCGCCCGACCGCTGGCCCGCGTGATCGCGATGGTCTTCATGAGCCAGAACATGCGCATCCCCGTCTCGGGGCTGTGGACCGCCGAGGGCCGCACGCCGCCCTGGCCGAAGAGCTAGGCCTCGCCCGTGCGCACGAAGGTTCCGCGTTGGCGATCCTTCGCCACGCCGGGAAACGGCAGCGCCCGGCCGTGGAACACGCACCACACGCCCGGCTGGAGCACACCGGTTGCAAAGAGCGCCTCGGTCAGGTTCTGGACGCCGTCGCTGCGCTGCATCGCAAAAGGCCGCATCGCCCCGGTCAGGATGACCGGAACCGAGAGCGCGGCAAGCTCGGCCTGCAGGAGGTCTCCGGTCAGCGAGAGCGTGTCGGTGCCATGCAGGATGACGACGCCCGTGGGCGCAGGATCGCCAGCCAGGGCGCCCCGCACGGCCTCCAGGATCGTCCGCCTGTCTTCGTCGGTGATCTCCAGGCTGTCCTTGCTCATGACCTCACGCACCGACACCTCGGCCGCGGTCAGCCGAAAACGCTCGAGCTTCCGGCGGACGATCGAGCGGTGGTTGGCAAGGGTGCCGGTGTACTCGTCGTAGGTCTTCTCGATGGTGCCGCCGGTGGTCAGCACGGCGATGAGGCGTTCGACGGGCAGGGGCGGAAGGGACGTCTTGGGAGCCATGGCGGGTTATAGGCTGTCGGATCCCGCCGGCTGGCGCATCCGTATGGCAGCCAACACAGGAGACCTCCCCATGACCCAGCACACCCTCCGCGTCGCCCACGCCAAGCCCGGCCAGGACAAGCCCGTCGTCCACCCCGGTGGCATCTTTCCGCTGGTCTTTAGCGTGTAGGGATCAAGGGCAGCCCGCGTCGAACTCGTTCTGGAACGCCAGGAAATCGAAGATCGTCAACTCGCCGTCGCCGTCGAAGTCGGCGGCCGGATCGCCGGCATCGAAGGCGTTCTGGAAGGCGAGGAAGTCGAAGATCGTCAGCTCACCGTCGCCGTCGAAGTCGGCTCGGCATGGCGACTCGAGCGGGCCGAGCCACGCGGCGCCGCCGGTCGCATTGCTGTCGGTGTAGGGGTTGGTGAACACGACCCACTCGCCGCCTGTGCCCTGCGAGAGGTCGTAGGCGAACGCCGGCACGCCATCGGCGCCGCGCGTCGACAGGATGTACACCGTGTTGTCGCCGATCGCCATCGCCCGCCCCTGCGTATTGCTGGCGGGGAAGGGATCGACGATCTTGGTCATCTCCTGCGCATCGACGTCGATCGCCCACAGGCCCGTGTCGCCGTATTCGGTGTAGCCGTAAAGCAAACCGTCGGCCGCGTTGTAGTCGAGTGCAAAGAAGCGGAAGCTGGTGCCGGTGTGGATGTCGTACACCAGCTCGGTGACACCCGTGGCGGGGTCGATGCTGTAGATGCCCTTGGTGCTGGAGAAGTTCGAGTAGCCATACAACGTCTGGCCGTCGTACGCCAGGGCATGCATGTCGCGGTCGATGGTCGCCAGGCGCGTGGGCGAGCCCCGGAAGTCATGCTCGTAGAGCACGGTTGTGAACGCGCCGTTGCAGAAGTAGACGCCGCCATCGCCCTTGCCCGCGGCGCCGCTGACGTCGACGCTCACGCCGGCATCCCACGCAACGGTCGGGAAGCCCGACAAGTCGGAGGTGTACGTAGCGGGCGATCCACCCTCAAGGCCCACGAATACCTGGGCATTCGCGCATGCTGCCAGCCCCGCCGCCGCACCACAACCAATCAACCACGCACGCTTCATCGATACCTCCTCCGCCCCCGCCATGTGAGCACGTACAACGAGAACACCGCCGCAAGGTGCGGCGGTGTTCCGAGTACGCTGGCCCGAAGGGTGTGCGTTACGAGCAGCCGGCGGCGAACTCGTTCTGGAATGCCAGGAAGTCGAAGATGTTCAGCACGCCATCGCCGTCAAAGTCAGCGGCGAGGTCGCCCGAAGCGAACGCGTTCTGGAACGCAAGGAAGTCGAAGATGTCGAGCACGCCGTTGCCGTCGAAGTCGGCCCGGCAATCCACGGCCCGGCTGAGCTCGTCGGCCGTCACGACGCGCTTCACGCCATCCAGACCGCGGATGCTCATGATGATGCCGGCCCCGCCGCCGCGCTCGAAGAACTCGACGGTCAACGCATGCGTGCCGGCCTGCAGGGCGACCTGCGTCCCCACCTCGACCATCGGGTGCAGCCCATCGTTGTTGACGATTTCGTCCTCGCCCAGGTAGAGCTTGGAGCCATCGTCAGAGCTGGTGTACAGCGTGTAGATGCCCGTCTGGGGGATGTCGATGTAGCCATTGAACACCGCCGCAACGTCGTCGGCACGCCCGCTGGTGATGAAGTCGCCCGTCGTCGAGGGGAAATCGATGGAGCTCACCACGTCGCTGGCGTACGGCGTCAGCGTCGAGAAGTCAGGCAACACGTCGAAGCCACCCTCGTAGTAATCAACGTCGAGGCCGGGCTGGGTGATGGAGGGGTTCTCCGGCGTGCGGAAACTGTCGGGGTCGAGCACGTCGATCGTCACGGTCGCGCCGGCCGACTGGTCGCCGTTGGTGACCACGTAGTCGAAGGTCTCCTCGCCGAAGCTACCCGAAGGCGCGGTGTAGAGCAATTCGTCCCGGCCTTCAGGTCCCGTCCCAGCGCTCAGCGAGATCATCCCGCCCAGCGAGCCGGTCGCATCGAAGCTCTCGATGGTCAAGGGCATGCCGCTGGGCTCGAAGTCGTTGGCCGTCACATCCAGCGTGGCCATCTCCGCGGCGATCACCGCGTAGGTGTCGTCGATCGCCAGCGGCTCGCCCGAACCGGTGCCCGCGGCGGCCGTCACCGCACTGAACACGTTCACGCGTCCGTTGCTGAAGATCGGATCGAATCCCGGCGCGCCGATATCGTCGGCCGTGTCGTACAGGATGGTCTGGAGCACCTCGGGCGTGGCCGTCGGCGCCACGCTCCACATCATGCTCACCACGCCGTTGGTCACCGGGGTGGCCATGCTGGTGCCGCTGTAGAAGTCGTAGCCGCCGCCAAGCACCGAGCTGAGGATCTCCACGCCCGGCGCAAACACGTCCACGCCTCGGCCATAGCTCGAGAAGCTCGCCTTGTCATCCGATCGATTCGTCGCACCAACGACGATCGTGTCTTCCCACGAGAAGCCGCTGTGGTTGCGGTTGCTGTTGTCGGCCGCGTACAGCAGCAGGCCGCCGATGCTCTTGATATACGTGCCCGAATCGCCCACGGCCGGGCTCTCGACGCCGGTCCACGAGCAACTGGCGGTCTTGGCGCCGTTCTCGATAGCCCACTCCGAGCCGTGCAGGATGGCGTCGAACGAGGCGCTGCCAGCGCCGCCGGCGGCGGCCGTCGGGGCGCGCACGCCGAGGATCTGGAGGTTCCAGCCCACGCCGGCCACGCCCACGCCGTTGTCACCGATCGCCGCGCCGCAGCCCGCAACGTGCGTGCCGTGGCCGTGCTGGTCTCGCACCACGCCCCCATCGCTCTCGCGGAGGCGGTCGCCCGAGTTGTACCCCTCGATCAACGAGTCAGCCAGGTCTTCGTGGGTGAGCATGGTGCCCGTGTCGACGAACGCGGCGATCACCGACGACGAACCAGTCGTCAGGTCCCACGCCTGGGGCGAGGAAATGACCGGGTGGTGCCACTGCTGGCTGTAGCGCGGGTCATTCGGCTCGCGCATCGTGTAGACGATCCAGTTGGGATGGGCAAAGCGGTAGTCATCGGTCGCGCCAAGCCAGGCGCCCATCGAAGACTCATCCATGCCATCGGGAATGCTCAGCGTGTAGCGATCCGGGCCGCGATCACGGCGAACCACGAACGGTTCGATGCGCGCCTCGGCCGCGCGACGACGCGCGACGGCCTCTTCGTACGTCAGACCCGCACGCTGCCAATCGACGATCCGCTTGGGCGCCACCAGCATCTGGCCGCTGAACGTGCGCTGGCCCGGCGTCTCGACGAACGGCCCGAAGTACTCAGCGCCCAGGCCGATGGCGTCGTCGGCCATCGCCGGACTTGCCAGACCCACCGACATGAGGATGGAAAGAGCGCCGACAACCGACCGACGCGAGACGTGCTGATAACCCATGCTGTGCTCCCCTATTCGCTTGGAAGTTCTGAACGATCCGCGCACCGGGCAGGTGGCGCAGACCATGGCCGTCTATACGAGCGAAAAGACAGCCCGGACGACGTCCGGGCAAGTTTCCGCACACCCCCAGTACCGTGCGCGAACGGGTAGCGTTAGCAAAACGTCCGATAGATCGCCAGACCGCTCGAATAAGCGGGGATTCCCGCCCGGTCGATCTAATGATGATCCCGATATCCACCGCTGGGATCACCAACTTCGAGCACCGAAAGCGAGTTGACCACTCTGGCCACGCCCAGCGGCCGACCGGCCACGAGCAGGACCTGATCGCCCGTCTGGGCCCAGCGATGCTCGAGCAGGTACGCCTCGACCACGTCCGTCCAGTCGGCCAGGCGGCCGCTCTCGGGCGGCTGCTGCAGCACGGGCCACACGCCGCGCAGCAGCGCCATGCGTCGCGTCGCCGCCGCATCGCTCGACCAGGCGAGAATCGGAATGTCGAAGTCGTTCTGGCTCAGATAGCGGGCCGTGCCGCCCAATTGGCTCCAGCAGACGATTGCCTTGGCGTCCAGGTCCTCGGCCAGGTGCCAGGCGCCGTGCGCCAGCGCAGCCGTGCGGTATCGCGTCTGCTTGAGCCGCTGGGGCGGGCTTGCCTTCCCCTCGGCCCTGGCCAGGGCGCACTCGGTGGCCCGCGCGATGCGCGACATCGTCTCGACCACCAGGGCCGGGTGCTTGCCCACCGCCGTCTCGCCCGACAGCATCACCGCCCCGGCGCGATCGAAGATGGCATTGGACACGTCGCTTGCCTCGGCCCGCGTAGGAATGGAACTCTCGATCATCGTCTCGAGCATCTGCGTCGCGACGATGCACGGCTTGCCCCAGTCGCCCGCCGCCCGGATGATGCGCTTCTGCGCGGGCGGCACCTCGGGGATGTCCATCTCCACGCCGAGGTCGCCGCGCGCCACCATGATGGCGTCGCTCACCTCGGCGATCTCGTCGATGCACGCCAGCGCCTGGGGCTTCTCGATCTTCGCGATGATCGGAATCGGCTCGCGATCGGGCGCCTCGGCCACGATCAGGTCGCGCAGCTCTTCGATCTCTTTCGCGCTGCGAACGAACGACAACGCCAGGTAGTCAAGCTCGTTTGCCACCGCCCACTTGACAAGTTCGCGATCCCGATCGGTGAGCGCGGGCACCTTCATGTCGGTCTCGGGCAGGTTGATGCCCTTGCGCGTGGTCACCTTGCCGCCCACCGTCACGACGCATCGCACCGCGCGGCCATCGGGCTCGACCCCCACCGCCAGCATGCGGATGGCGCCGTCGTTGATCAGCACGCGCTGGCCGGGCTGCACCTCATCGACCAGATCGCCATAGGTCAGCGGCAAGGCGGGCACGATCTCGCAGTGGTCCCCGTCGGGCTCTTCGCGAATCTCGGCTTCCTCGATCGAGCGGTCCAATAGCACGTGCTGGCCCGGCGTCAGGTCGATCCCGCCGCCCTCATCGATATCGGGCACGGTGCCGACGCGGATCTTGGGGCCCGGCAGATCGCCCAGCACGCCCACGCACACGCCCTTCGCCTCGGCCGCCCTTCGAATGGTCTCCAGCCGCTGCTTGTGCTCGTCGGTGGTGCCGTGGGAGAAGTTCAGGCGAAAGACGCTGGCCCCCGCGTCGATGAGCCGTTCGAGCACGGCCTGGCTCTCGGACGCGGGCCCGATGGTCGCCACGATCTTCGTGAGCGCTGGACGCTCGGTGCGGGGGGCGCCATGATCGAAACCATGAGCGGAATGGGCGAGCGGACTGTTGGCCATGGGCGCTTGGTCGAGCTGCGTCGGCACGGGTTCCGTCCTTCCGATAACTCAGTCGGGCTGGGAGCGAGCCTCGAGCTCCACCACCTCCTTATATCGGTCACGGAAGAAGCGGGTATAGGCGATTCTGGCCTCGGCGGCCGCGTCCGGATCGCGCCATACGTCGCGGACGGCGTCGTAGTGCGCCTCGCTGAACAGCAACTCCCGGGTCTGCCCGTCTTCGCCGACGACCGCCTGCGTCGGGAACGCGTAGAACGCCGCCTCGGCCTCGGCCAGCACCGACGCCAGCGAGGGGTCTTCGGCCGCCCGCAGCCGTAAGCGCCACAGGGCAGCCCACGCTTCGTGCAGCTCGTCGTCGCTGTCCACCCCGAATGCGCCCATCATGACCGGAATCGACGACCGCCAGCCCCGCGAGGGCACGTCGGCCGCGGCCGCGAAGGGATCCAGCGGATCGATGAACCGGTCGGCATGCGCTTCATACATCACCCGGCGAACGGGCGCACGGCGCAGTTCGTACTGCACCGGGCCGGTCGGTTGCGGACCGGCCTGGTCCGGGTTCGCAGGGAACTGCCACAGGCTCTGCGCCTGCTCGGTCATGCAGAATTCGACGAATCGGCGCGCAAGCTCGGGGTTCGGCCCGCCGCGCAACACCGAGATCGGGTCGGCATCGATGTACACCGCCCCCACCGGATCGACGTAGCCCACGCGGCTGGCCTCGGGCGGCGCGCCCGGCGGCGTCACGGCCTGCGCCTGCGTCCGCCCGTAAAAGTCGATCGCCAACCCGGCCATTGCCTCGCCCGCGGCGATGTCCAACGGCGGCTTCGTGGCGGCACTGGTGAAGTACCGCGTGTTGGCAGCCATCTCGCGCAGGATGGCCCAGCCCTCGTCCCAGCCATACGCATTCAGGATCGACTCGAACGTCGTGGTGATCGAGCCGCTCTGCCTGGGGTCGGCCAGCGCCACGAGCCCCATCAATCGTGGATCGGTGAGATCCTTGAAGCTCGTGGGCGTGGCCATGCCGGCCTCGGCATACAGGTCCTTGTTGAAGATGATACCAAAGCCCGAAAGGGCCGTGCCGATCCAGTACTGCTCGGGCTCGTACAAGAGCTGATTGCCGATCTTGTTCTCGCCGAACCACTCGTCCATCTGCTCTTGCGAGAAACCAGCCGGCACGCTGATGGGCACCTGCACGTCTTCGCCATCGATCTCGGCGACGAACCCCCGTCGCATCTGGGTGTGCTCGTAGCTGCCGCCGCCGAAGAGCAGGTCGTAGCCCATGCGCCCCGGCTCGATGATCACCTCGCCGTCGACGAGCGTGTACTCGCCGTTGCGAATGGCCGCCTGGTACTGGTCGATCAGCAGCCGGCGGATCTCGCTGGTGCCGCCGGGAGCGCGCCAGTCGATCGCGACGGGGGCGCCGAAGTTTTCTTCGTGCCACTTCGAGAACGCCCGCTCGTACTCGAAGCGGATCTGCTCGGTGTGGGGCGTGATGATGACCAGAGCAGGACCCTCGCCCTCGGGTTGCGAGCCGCCCTTGGGCCGCACCAGCCATGGCAACGCCAACAGCCCCACCAGCAGCACGCCCAGGATGCCCGCCGTCCACCGCATGGGGCCAGTCTACGCTCAGTCGATGACCAGCCCCTCCCGACCAACGCCCGACAACACCACCAAGGCCGCCATCATCACCGGAGGCACCGCCGGCATCGGCCTGGCGACGGCCAGGGAACTGATCGACCGCGGCTGGCGGGTGCTGATCGTGGGGCGAGACCAGGGCCGGCTGGCCGAAGCGCTTGACAAGCTCGGCGGACAGGCCCAGGGCTGTCGAGCCGACGTCGGGTCGGTCGATGGGCCGTCGACCATCGTGACGGCATGCCTGAAGGCCTTCGGCCGCATCGACGCGCTCATCAACAACGCCGGGGTGGCGCCGCTGGTGCCCCTGGCCCAGCACACGCCCAAGCTGATCGAGCAGTGTTTTGCCACCAACGCCATCGGGCCGGCCAAGCTCATTTTGGCCGCGTGGCCCCACCTCTCGACCACCAAGGGGCGCGTGGTCAACGTCTCCTCGATGGCCACGCGCGATCCGTACCCGGGCTTCTTCGGCTACGCCGCCAGCAAGGCGGGCGTCGAGCTCATGGTCAAGAGCATCGCCAACGAGGGCAAGGCCGCCGGCGTGCGCGGCTTTGCCGTCGCCCCGGGCGCCACCGAGACGGCCATGTTCCGCAACATCTTTGATGAATCGGCCGTCCCGCGCGAGGACGTGCTCGACCCGGCCGACGTGGCGACCCTTATCGCCGACTGCGCCAGCGGCAAGCGCGACGAGGACAACGGCACGGCGATCGAAATCACGCCCTCGAGCTGAGCCATGTCCCTCGGGCAGTCATCCACGCTGGGTCTGGCCGAGCCGGGCGCAATCGCCGGCCTGCTGCTCGTGCTCGGGCTGCTGATGGCCCTGAGCCTGGTGTTCGCCCGCGCCCTGCGGCGCTTCGGTGTGCCCATCGTGCTGGGCTTCATGCTGCTGGGCATGCTGGGCGGGTCGGAGGGCCTGGGCGGCATCGAGTTCGACAACCACCAGTTCGCCCTGCGCGCCGGCATGGTCGCGCTCATCCTCATCCTCTTCGACGGCGGCCTGAATTCATCCGTGTCGGCCATCCGCAAGGGCATCGCCCCCGCAAGCGTACTGGCGACCGTGGGCGTCACCGGCACCGCGGGCGTCATGGCGCTCATCGGTCGGCTGCTGGGCCTGAGCTGGCAAGAGGCCGTCTTGGTTGGCGCCATCGTCAGCTCGACCGACGCCGCGGCCGTGTTCGCCGTGCTCCGTGGCGGCCGCCTGCGCGTGAAGGAAAACGTGCGCACCACGCTGGAGGTCGAGTCGTGCGTCAACGACCCGGCCGCCGTCATCCTCACCGTGGCCGTGGTCGAGACGCTGGCGGCAACCGATCCGCCAGGGTGGTCGCTACTCTTCGAGATTCCATTCCAGCTGGTGGTGGGCGGGCTCTTTGGCCTACTCACGGGCTGGCTCACCCGGCTGACGCTGACGCGCGTCCGCTTTGCGACCAGTGGGCTGCACCCGGTGCTCACGCTCGCCAGCGCATTCATCGCCTTCGGCGGCGCCACGCTCATCCATGGCTCGGGCTTCCTTGCGGTATATACCGCGGCGGTTGTTCTGGGCGTCGGTTCGCCGCCCTACCGCGCGGGCCTGCGCCGCGTGCACGACGCCATGGCCTGGCTGAGCCAGGTAGGCATGTTCGTGATGCTCGGGCTGCTGGTGTTCCCAAGCCAGTTGCTCCCCATCGCCGGCGTGGGGCTCACCCTGGGCCTGGCGCTGGCCGTCATCGCGCGCCCGGTCGTGGTCTGGCTCTGCCTGCTGCCGTTCCGCTTCACCCACACCGAGCGTCTCTACGTGTCGTGGGTGGGCATCCGCGGGGCGGTGCCGATCATCCTGGCCAGCTTCCCGGTCATCGCCGGGCTCGACAATGCCCAGGGCGTGTTCCACCTGGTGTTCTTCATCGTGGTGGTCAGCGCCATCGTCCCTGGCGCGACCATCGTGCCGCTCACGAGATGGCTCAAGCTCGACAGCCCCGAGCCGCCCGAGCCGGCCGCCGCGCTGGAAGTCCACTCGCTGGGGCGCCTCAACGGTCGCTTCCACGTATACCACGTGCACGAAACCGTCGCCGCCTGCGGCGCGTCGCTCTCGCAGGTCCGCTTTCCGGACGAGGCCTCCGTCGCGCTCATCGTCCGCGGCGATCAACTCGTGCCGGCGCGCGGAAGCACCCGCATCAAAGCGGGCGACTTTGTCTACGTCTTCTGCAAAGAGGGCGACGAGCCGGCCATCGGCCTCATGCTCGGCTCGCCGCTTGGCTCGGTCTGACGCCCTACTCGAACCGCAGCACAACCGTCCGCTGGCCGGTGGAGATCAACCCATACCCGTCGACCAGGCGCGCCTCGCGCGGCGGCTCGGGCAGCAGGATCGACCGCGTGCCGGTGACCTTGGCCGACGTCGTATCCACGGTCGAGACGATGTACTCGCCCTGACCGTTGTTGATCGAGAAGCTCCGTTGCGGCACCAGCAGCACGCGGTTCTCGCCCAGAGCGGGCGGAAGCTTCTCGTCACTGCGACCCCCGGCGCTCCGCAGGGCGTCGCGGCCCATGACCTGACCGTCCGAATCCAGCACCGTGACGCCGCCGGTCGTCAGCACGACCACGCGATCGCCCTGTCGCGACAAACGCGGCACTTCACCATCGCCCAGCGAGAGCATCAGCGGCCGGCTATCGAAGGAACCGGTCTTGACCGAGCCCATCGACAGATCACCCCGTGGCGACATCACGATCACGGCATCGCCCAGCACCCAGCCCAGCGCAGCGTTCAGCGCGGCGTCGTCGGCGCTCTCCCATACCTGTCGCCCTGCCTGGTCGGTATCGTCCGTGTCGATCGCCACGACGGAGCTGTGCGTGCCCACGACCACCGAACCGTCGTCGACCGCGGCGAGCCAGCGCGGCGGTTCTGCAAGGTCCTGACGCAAGACTTGCCGCGAGCCATCGGGCCCAAAGCCCCACAACGCCAGCGACGCAGCCGCGCCAGCCAGGTCAGACCCCGGCGGCTTGGTCGAACCCAGCACCCACACGCGGCCGCCGCCCACGGCCACGTCCATCGCCGTCCCGATGCCCGGCCGCCCGGCGTACAGCGTGTTGCCCGTGCGCGCATCGAGCACGGCAAGCAAGCCGTCACGCCGCGCGATGGCAACGTGCTCGCTGTCGCCGGCGACGATCCAGCCCAGGGGATCGGCCTGTTGACCGGTTGCCATGAGCGCCGAAACGTGCGGCCCGGTATCGCCCAGGTTGGGCGCGCGATCACCCTCGTCGAACAGCGCGATCATCGGCCCACTGCGCCATTCCGAAGCATCGAACAACGAGACGGCGCGCAGCTCCGGACCACCGGACCCCTGCCACACGAAGAACGCTCGATGACGATCCTGCCGCAGCAGCGTCGGCGGTCGGCTCGGGTCGAATACCGCCGTCCAGATCATCTCCATCGGGCCATCCGGATCGGCTTCGAAGGGCTCGCCCTCGATCGGACCAAGATCGGGCGCGAGCGCCCACACGCCCACCAGGTGGCCGGCCTTGAGCACCACGTGCTCGGGCACGGCCGTCTCGACCACCGACGCCACCGGCGTCATGAGGTTCCAGCCATCGAGCCGCTGGCTCACCTCCACCGGGCGGGCCCCCAGCCTCGGACCGCGCTGGCGGCTTGCGAAGCGATCGGCCAGCGATTGCAGGTCGGGCGCATCTAACGTGTCGATCGGCGAGACGCTGCGCAGCTGCCGAACCACTCGCCCCGCCGCCGCGACATGATCGTCGTTTGCCAATACGCGCGCCAGGTGCGCGCCCAGGGAGGCAACGTCGTGCCCGCTTACCGGCCCATTGCTCGTGCGGATCAGCCGGGCGACGTCCAGCGCCCGCCGCCATGCACGCGCCGCCTGGGTGCGATCACCGCGCTCCTGCGCATTCTGGGCGACTTGCTGGTAGGCCCGCATCGCCGCAATCGACACCGGAAGACGCGACGCCACGGCCAGACGGGCCTCATCGCCCTCGCGACCGGCCGGCGCAGCAGCCAATTCCTGCGCGGCTTCGGCTTCCTTGGCTTCGATGATGGCATAGCCGTGCAGCGGCAGCAGCTTCTGCAGCCGTCGCGTCGCCACGACCCCGGCCGTGTCTTCCTCCGAACCGACGCGCGCAATCCGAAGCGCTGCGTCATCGAGAACCTTCAGGTACGCGTCGGCCGCTTCGGCGGCTCGGTCCTGCCGATCGCGCAGCTCGGCCAGCGTGAGCAGCGCCCTGGCGCGGCCGCGAGCCTCGGGCGCCGCGGCGAGCGCGAGCCGGGCCAGTTCGTCGGCCAGTTCATCATCGCGAGCGTCGGCATCGCGCCCCACCATCCGCAAGGTCATCGACAGCAACGCCTCGAACAAACGCCGCTGCTCGCCGCGCGCCATCCGCAGGGCGTTCTCTCCCTGGGCGTCGGCCCTGGAAATGGCCTCCAGCGCACGCTCGGCGGCACCGGGAACGGCCTCGGGCACGTCCCGCCGATCGGCAAGCAGCACCAGGCTCACGAGCGACGCGATGTCGTCCGGATCATCCTGGAGGCGATCGGTCAGCGCCATCGCCGCCACGTCGGCGCTCATCAGGCTCTCGAGCACGCCCGTATCGACCACCACGATCTGGTCGTCAACCGCCACCAGGCTGCCCGGCCGGGGCAGCGAGATGATGGGTCCGGCAACTTCACCGTCAACGGGGTCGAGCAGGACGGCGCGGTCCGAAGATGGAACGAGGAGGTAGTCGCCCGCCGCCAGTGCACGCCCGGTGATGGGCGCGTCGAAACCATCGGCGAGTTCCAACGCATCGAGCACGTTCTGGCCGGTGCGAACGTCGTCGGGCTCGAAGAACCATACCGTAGCGCCGCCCACCGCCGCCACGTGCCCGCCCACGCCGACGAGGTAGTCGGCGTCGCCGAGCGCCGCCGTCGCAACGCGCCCGACGCGCTCGCCCGTGCCGCGATCGAGGTGGTACACCATCTCCTGCTGATCGACCATCGCGAAGACCGAGTCGCCGATGACTACGGGCGGCCGCACCATCCACGCGCCGGTGGTGTTTCTCGAGAACGCGCTGCGCGTATCGAAGCGTCGCAGCCAGATGGGCCGGCCTTCGTGCGCATCGAGCGCCGCCACCAGCCCCATGGGCTCGTACCAGTACACCACGCCGCGATCGAGCACGCCGCCGGCGCCAACAGTGCGGTTCGATCGGCTCCAGCCGGTGCCGGCGCTGCCGAGCGTGCGCATCCACGCGGGCTCGCCCGTGAGTGCGTCAAGGCCCACGAGCGCCGTGGCCACCTGGCGACCGGATCGATTGTCTTCGCGCAAGCCAAAGATCACGCGTCCCTCGCTGGCGACCGGGCCGCCGCGCACGTTCGCAAGGGCATAGCGAGGATCGATGTTGCGTGTATCGGTCGCCCACAGTCGCTCGCCGTTGTCCAGTGAGACAGCCAGGATGCCCGACGACAGGTCTGGTGCGCTGGCCTGGTGCAGGCCCATCGACGCATACGCGGCGCGCGCATCGACGGCCACCGTGTTCGGCGATTCGATGGAACGCCAGGCCTGCGGCTCCCGGCGTGCTTGCGCCAGGTCTTGTTGCGATGCCTCGTCGTTCAACAACGACGCGCGCCAGCGAAGCCGCAGCGAGAACCGATCCCACGCCGAGAGCGTCGCGCCGTCGTTGATCAGGATCGTGTCGCCCGCGATGGTCGGCAACAGCCAGAACGCGCCGCCCTTGGGCTCGATCGGCGGCGGCCCAGGCAACGACTCGTCGGGTCCCGGCGCCAGGTCGCGATCGATCGCCTGCGACCACGGTTCTTCCCCCGGCAGGAACGGGGGCATCGGCCCGCCCGCCAGCGTACTCGCATCGCGGCGCCTCACCGACGCCGGCTTGGGAACCTGCAAGGCCGCAAAGTCGGCCGGCGCGAGGCCCGCCTGATCGCGCCACCGCGCCGCCCGCTCGCGCAGCGCCTGATCATCCAACTGCGCAGCCACCAGCGACAGCAATTCCGAGGCTTGCGCGTCGCGATCGGGATGGCCTTCCAGCTGCATCAGCGTGCGCGCCGACGACCAGAAGCGGGCCAGCCCGAAGCGCTCACGCGCCACCGTCAGCGCCGCCTCGTACCCCGCGGGCGTCAGCAGATAGCTGTGCTCCACCTCCTGGTAGCGGCCCTCGTCCAGCAGCCGACGCGCCCGGGCGGCGTGCTCCAGCCGATACCGGTCCAGCAGCGTCGGTTCGGCGAGCAGACGCGCATGGATCGCGTCGCGCACCGAGACGAACAGGTCTTCATCGCTCTCACTGGGCACGAGCCGATCGGGCCCGGTCTCCAGCGATGCCTGCAACGATCGCACCGCCTCGGCCTCGTTGCCGGCGCGAAGCAGGGAGGGCAACGCCCGCAGCGTGCTCTGGGTGGCCGTTGAATCGTCCACATAGATGCTGCTGGTCTCGGCCTGCCCCAGGGCGGGCGCAGCGAGAGCCGACAGCGCCAGCCCGGCCGCCGCCGCGAGCCCGAGTCCACCCCGCCATCTGGCGTATCCGCTCACCGTATAGGACCTCCAACGCTGCCCATACGCACCGCAGCCCCTGCCTGATCGGCTCAGCCCGAAGGCCGGGCCAGTCTAACCCCCCCAACCCGACCCATTTCGATGCGCCGCCGCCCGCACGCCCTGCACCCACCCGCGCCGGGGCCCGATGTCACCCATCGCAGGGACGGGGGCAACCTTCATGACACATTCCGCAGCGGCGTCGGCGTCGGGGACGGCTCGCTTCTCGGACGCCCTTGAACCTCCGGGGTTCTCCCGGCCTGTCCGCACGCCCGTGCAGGGCTGGAAGCCCCGATGGATCCGGATGCCGCTCCGCGAGCAATGGGCCAGCCCGCAGTTGCGAGCCAGACGCGTCAACCTGTTCCTCCTTGCCATCGTCTTCCTCAGCTTGGCCGACCTCGTCATGACCCTCGACCACATGGTCGGGCCGGGCATGTACGAGAGCAACCCGCTGGCACGATTCATTCTTCAGTGGGGCACGCCCGCCACGCTTGCGATGTTCAAGTGCATGACGCTGCTGCTTGGCACGTGGCTGCTCTGGCGCACGCGAAAGAGCGTGGCCAGTGAGATCGGCGCCATCGTGTGCATGGCCGCCCTGACCTGGCTCATGTTCCGCTGGAACGACTACAGCACCGAGATGGCCTCGCTCACGCCCCACCTGGCCGAGATCCAGGTCTACAACAGCGACAGTTGGGTGGCCATCACGTCCGACCCGTGACCGCCCCGCGAGCCTCTAGGCACGCCATGCGGACGGCAACGCCCAGAGATACCTGCCGCGTGATGATCGATCGCGGCAGGCCCATCACCTCCTGATCGATCTCGACGCCCGGATTGGCCGGTCCGGGATGCATCACAACCGCACCGCTCTTGAGCAGCCGGGCGCGCTCGGCCGTCAAGCCAAAGCGCTCTCGATAGGCCGCCTCTGCGCCCGCCGTGTCCAAGTCACTGCCGCCGCGCTCGTGCTGGATGCGCAGCGCCATCACGGCGTCTGCCTCCCGCAGGGCACCTTCGAAGTTGTCCACCGCTGATCCACCCGCCGACGCCGCGATGGGCCCGTCGACGCTTGGTCCCGCCACCAGCACCCTGGCCCCCAGCGACGCCATGCACGGACCACTCGAACGCGCCACGCGAGACCGCTGCACGTCGCCCACGATCAACACCGTCAGCCCGTCCAGATCGAACGAGTCCAGGCGCTGGTGCGACTCGGCCAGCGCGAGGGTGTCCAGCAGGCCCTGCGTCGGATGTTCGCCATCGCCCGCACCCGCGTTCAACACCGGAATCCGCACGGCCTGGGCGACCTCAAGTACGTCGTCGGTCCGCCGGGCCCGCACCACCAGGCGGCTGACGCCCATCGCCTCCACGGTGCGCGCCGTGTCGGCCAGCGTCTCTCCCTTGCTCAGCGAACTGCCCCGGTCGGTCAGCTCGATGAAGCGCCCGCCAAGCCGATGCACCGCCATGGCAAAGCTCAGCCGCGTGCGCGTCGAGTCTTCGAAGAACAACAGCCCGATGACCTGGCCACGCAGCGTCTGGCCGACGTCGAACGGATCCTCATCGAGCGCCCAGGCGTGCTGGCGCGCGCGGGTCAGCAGCCGTCGCAACACGGGCGTCTGGAGGTCGGCCAGGTTAATGAGGTCCTTGCCGGGCATGACGCCCGAGAGCGCGTGGGCGCCGATGATCCCCGATGCCGGCTCCCCCGAGCCGCCCTCGCGCACGTCCATGGTCTTGCTCAGCCTTCGCCGGGTTCTTCGGAAGGATCTTCGGCGGGCTCGCTGGCCGGATCAGGAGCCGGCTCCCATTCGCCGTCTTCCATGTCGGGCGATTCGTCCTCGCTGGGCGCCGGGGCGGCTGGCGGCAGTCCGCTGGGCCGAACCTGCTCGATGGGATTGAGCGCGGGCGTGGGAATGACGCCCGGCGTGAACCGCTCGACCCAGGTCACGCGCCAGGGGCGAATGCCACCCTCCAGCCGAACCGAGTAGCCCTGGTAGGCCTCGTCGTTGGTCAGCTCGGCCCGATCGAGTTCGTCGACGCCGAAGATCGGCCGAAGGACGTCGATGTACGCCGTGTTGGTGCGGATCTTCACCCCCGCCACGTGGTACACCGGCAGGTTCATGTTGGTCTCGCTCAGCGGCGCGACGAGGCGGTCCACGCCCGGCTCGCCCTCGACGTCCCGGGCGATCCGTCGGTAGACCTCCGGACTCACCTGCCCGCTGGGCAGATTCACCGCAATGCGCTGGTTCTCGCCCCCACGGGGCGGATAGTCGGCGATCACGCGCGCCAAGGCGAGCGTCATGGTCTGGTTTACCGCCGCATTGTCGCGGGCGGGCACCCGGTCCGTCGGCTCGCTGGGCGGCCAGGTCTGCCAGCCCGCACAGCCCGGCAGCGTGGCGGCAACGCCCACCAGCAGCCCGACGAGCAGGCCCCCCTTCGCCACCCCGCGCCTCGTCCTCGCTTGCCCGACTCGTGCTCGTCCTGCCACGATGCCCTCCGTCCGCTGGGGCTATCAATGCCCTGACCCGATTGCGTTGAATCCGTCCCGTCCGTAGGCCGACACTCTATTCGTCCCGAACCCGACCGGGAGCCCCCGTGACCACCTTCCCCCACGCAACGCCAGACGCCCCCGCCACCGATGCCGCCAGCGGCCGGACCTTCGTGCTGGGCGTCAGCGGCGCCTCGGGCGCGTGGTACGCCCTGCGGGCCCTCGAGCAACTGCTCTTGGCCCGGGCCACGGTGCACCTGGTCGTCAGCGAGTACGGCCGCCGCCTGCTGCACGATGAGTCGGGCATCCGGCACGTGGTCTTCGATGACCTGCTGCCCCACATGACCGGTCACGCCCAGGCCGACGACATGCGGCAGCGGCTCATCTGCCACCCCAACAAGGACGTGGGCGCCGTCATCGCCAGCGGCAGCTTCCGCCACGACGGCATGGCCGTGCTGCCCTGCTCGAGCACCAGCCTCGGGGCGATCGCCACGAGCGCCGGCAGCAACCTGCTGACCCGCGCCGCCATGGTCACCCTCAAGGAACGCCGGCCGCTGATCATCTGCCATCGCGAGACGCCGCTGAACCTCATCGACATCGAAAACATGCGGACCCTCGCCCTTGCCGGCGCGATCATCTGCCCCACCAACCCCGGCCTGTACCTGCTTCCCAAGACCATCGGCGAAGTCATCGACTTCGTGGCGGGCAAGGTGCTCGACCTGCTCGACGTTGAACACGCCATGAAGACGCGGTGGGAAGACGTGCACAACGCGTAGCTACTCAGGGAACTCGGCGTATTCGGCCTCGGCCACGTCCAGTACCGCCGGCGCATACCAGGTCTTGCCATACGTACTCTCGTCGGTGCGCGCGAGGATGCCCAGTTCCTCGAACAGCGCCACGTCCTTTCGCGCCGTCGGATCGGTCACGCCCAGCACGCGAGCCGCGCTCGCGGCGGTGACCAGCGGCCAGCCGAAGACGTGGTCGAGCAATCGCAATAACCGTCCCGCGGCGGCATGGTCCCGGAGTTTCTCGGTGTATTGCGCATGAGCCGACACGATTCGCTCGGCCAGCAACCGCGTGCCTACTGCTTCCTCGGCCACCGCCGCGACGAAGAACCGTAGCCAGTCGACCCATGCCCCCCGTTCGCTGACGGCCCGCATGAGGTCGACGTATTCCTGCCGGTGCCGCTGGAAGTATCCGCTGGGCGAGACGATCGGCATGTCGAGCAACCCCAACGCGCACATCTGGTGCAGGATGAGGGCCCGACCAATCCGCCCGTTGCCATCGCGGAACGGATGCACCACCTCGAACTGGTAGTGCGCCAGCGCCACCCGCGCCAGCTCGGGAATCTCGGGCCACTCGCCATTCACGAACGTTTCGAGCGCGCGCATGCATCGCTGCACCCTGTCTCCATCGGGTGGCGGCACGAAGCGCGCCCGGTCGGGTCGGCCTGCGACGCCGATGTACACCGGCACGTCGCGGAACTCGCCCGGCCGCAGTTCTTCGCCGCGCACGCCTTCGAGCAGCTTCTCGTGCATCGCGCGCACCAGCGTGGCGCTGTAGGGCTCCAGGCTCTCGAGCCCGAATTGCACCGCCCGAACGGCGTTGAGTGCCTCGCGACCGGGGTTGGGCTCGCCGCCCTCTTCACCGGCCAGAACCATGTCGAGCGCGGTGGTCTCGATGCCCTCGATCTTCGAGCTCAACCGTGCCTCGCGCAGCCACAACGCCTGGCGGAGGATCTCCGGGTTGGGCACCGCGTGCACCAGGCCGTTCACCCGCCCCAACGCCGCGTGGGCGCCGGCGAATTCGTCGAACAGTTCGCCCTTCACCGCCCGCCAGTCGATCGCCGGCGGCAGGTCGTCCGGCACGAACGCCCAGGTCTCGACCTCCTGCCAGCCGCCCTCGCCCGACGCCCCCACCGCCCGCTTGCGCATGGTCACCGGCACGAGCGACCCCTGGCTTTGGTCCGAGAACCTCGATTTCAGGTCCCAGGGCGGTTTCGAAGCCGGATTTGAATCGGTCGGCATAATTTAAAGCAAAACGCCATTCGCTTTAAAAGTCAACCCCGAAACCAAAACAGATTTGGAATGCAGGGCAGGCGTCGCCTCAGATCGTCACCGGCATCACCACGTACAGGAAACCGTTCCCGCTCGTCCGGATCACGCCCGCGTGGCGGCCGTCCTTGAGCTCCATGGTCACCTCGGCTTCGTGCATGACGCGGAGGGCGTCGGTGATAAAGCCGGGATTGAAGCCGATCTCCACGTCGGCGCCGTCGTAGCCCTTGAGCTCGACGTTCACGCGGGCCTCGCCCATCTCCGGGGCGTGGCTGGACAGCTCGAGCTGCTTGTGTTCGCCGCGGAAGGCCAGGCGGACGCCCTTGCTCTCCTCGTTGGTCAGCAGGGCGGCGCGGCGGACGGCGCTGTGCAGCAGGTCCTTGTCGAAGGTCGCCTTGACGGTCTGGTCGCTGGGGATGGCCTCTTCGTATGGCGGGAACTGGCCGTCGACCAGCGAGCTCGAAAGCACCGCGCGCGGCACGTCGTCGTCGCCGCCGCCAAGGGCGAACAGCGCCTTCTGGTCTCCCACGGCCACGGTGACCGTCTCGTCTTCGCTATCGACCAGGCGCTGCAGCAGCGAGAGCGCCTTGGTGGGCACGATGCACGACACGTCCGGGTCGTCCTTGCTCGCGCCGGGCACGGTGCCCTTGGCCATCGCCAGGCGGCGGCCATCGGTGGCGACCATCTCCAGCGTCTTGCCCTTGCGCCGCACGAGCACGCCGTTGATGGCGTAGCGCGTCGTCTCGCGAGCCGTGGCGAACAGCGTCATCGAGATCATGTCACCCAAAGAGTCACTGGGGAAGTCGAAGCGCGTCTTGAGCCCCTCGGCTCCGAAGTCGCTGCGGTCGGCCACGCGCGGCAGGTCGGCCGGGTCGTAGCCCAGCAGCGTGTAGCTTGCGTCCTCGCCCTTGACGTGCAGCGTGCGGTCTTCATTCTCGAGGGTCAGCGTGGGCTCGTGGTCCTCGGCGGCGACGATCTGCTTGAGCTTGTCTGCCGGCACCAGCGCCTCGCCGGGCTCCTGCACGTCGACTCGGGCGGTGCGCAGGCGCAGGCCGATCTCGCCGTCGGTGGCGGCCAGGGTAAGCTCGCCCGCATCGCCTTCGCGCGTGGCTGTCAGCTTGACGCAGGTGAGCTGCGGCTTGGGCGTGCGCGAGGCCGCGACCGACGACACCACGTTCACCGCATCCAGCAACGCGCCACGATCGCACACCACTCGCATGGAAGCCCTCTCCTTGCCGCCCGACGATTGGGCCAATGAAAACACGCCCCAACTGCCTGGGGCTCTCATATATAGACAGCCACTGTAGCACGCCCGCCTGCGGCTCTACCATGGCCCATGACCCCGCAAACCACTCCCGGGCGGCAGGAATGATCGGGCCTGGATGGGCCGGCGACCCCCAGCCCGCGCGTACGCATGCCCGGGCCGCCCGCAAGCGACGCGTGGCCGTGGTCACCGGCTCGCGGGCAGACTTCGGCCTGCTCAAGCCCGTGATGGCCGCCATCGACGCCCACGCCGAACTGGAACTGCTCGTGATCGCCGCCGGGGCGCACCTCATCCCCCCGGCCGAGAGCTTCCGCGACGTCAAGGCCGCCTTCCCCATCGCCGACAGCGTGCCCATGCAGAAGCCCGGCCGCACCACCCGGCCCGACGATGCCGAGGCACTCGGCACGGGCATCAGCCGCCTCACCCGCAGCTTTCGCGCCCACGAGCCCGACTGGGTGGTCGTGCTTGGGGATCGCATCGAGGCCTTCGCCGCCGCGAGCGCTGCCAGCGTGGGCGGCTGGGCGCTCGCCCACCTGCACGGCGGAGACCGAGCCGAAGGCGTGGCCGACGAATCCATGCGGCACGCCATCAGCAAGCTAGCCAACCTCCACCTTCCTGCCACGCAAGCCTCGGCCGATCGCCTCATCCGCATGGGCGAAAAGCCCGAGCACGTCCATGTCGTGGGCTCGCCGGCCATCGATGACCTTGCCGCCATTGAACCCATGCCCGAGGAAGAGTTTGCGTCGCTCGGCTCGCCCAGGGCCGTCGTGCTGCTGCACCCCACGGGACGGGCCGTGGAAACCGAGGAGCACGTCACCGCCACGTTGCTGGATGCGTTGGCGGCCCTGAAGCTGACCCCCCTGGCGCTCTCGCCCAACCACGACCCGGGACGGGCGGGCGTGCTACGGACGCTCACCGAGCGGCTGGGCCACCCCCGGCCCCACATGCGGCGAGAGAAGTTCGTCGGCCTGCTCAAGAAGCTGGCAGCCACCGGCGGGGTGCTGGTGGGCAACTCGTCGGCCGGCCTGATCGAGGCTCCGGCCATGGGGTGCCGGGTGGTCGATATCGGACCTCGCCAGAACGGCCGGGAGCGACCCGCGGGCGTCGTCCATGCCGACGAAGGGCCTCAAGAAGCCCTCGAGCGGGCCATCCTCGACGCCCTGGCCGCCCCGCCGTGCGATCCGGCAAGCCACCCCTACGGCGATGGCGCCGCCGGACCCCGCGTGGCGGGCCTGCTGGCGACGGTAGATCCGAATAACCGCGGGCTGCTGGCCAAGCTCAACGCCTACTGAGCCGGCGGCGCGAAATTTCGCGTTCTCAAGCTCAACGATCACCAAAGTCGCTCCATCATCGCGCCGATCTCATGGGCAAGCCGTCACAGCAACCCCGCGGCAGGAGATCAGGCCATGAGCATCGGCACACAGGAACGCGAGCAGACCGTCAACATGGCGATCCGCGAGATCAGCCACATCGCAACGCTCCCCGAAGTCACTCTCAAGATCGTGGAGCTGGTCGAGGATCCGTCCTCGACAGCCCAGGACCTGCACAACGTCATCTCGAACGATCCGGCCCTTTCAAGCCGGATCCTCAAGGTCGTGAACTCTTCGTTCTACGGCCTGCCGGGCCAGATCGGCTCGATCAACCGCGCGATCGTGATGCTCGGGCTCAATGCCGTCAAGAACATCGCCATCGCCGCGAGCCTGGCCAAGCTCTTCCGCGGCGGCGACCTCAGCCACGGCTTCAGCGCCAAGGCCGTGTGGGAGCACGCCGTGGCCACCGGCGCCGTCACCAAGATGGTGGCCGACGCCGCCAAGGTCGGCATGGCCGACGAGGCCTTCCTGGCCGGCCTGATGCACAACATCGGCCTCATGGTCGAGATGCAGTTCGACCGCAACAAGCTCATCGAGGTCGTCCAGACGCTGGGCGTCGACGGCGAGGGCGTGCCCATCAACGACATGTGCGACGTCGAGTCGCAGATCTTCGGGGCCGACCACCAGGACTTCGGCAGGGGCCTGTGCGAGAAGTGGAAGTTCCCTAGCAACTTCGCCATGGTCACCGGCTACCACCACGACCCCATGAAGGCGCCGGCCGATAACCGCCGACTGCCCGCTATGGTCTACGTCGCCACCCGCCTGGTGGGCGAGGTCTCGGGCCAGTTCCGCCTGGACCTGACCAGCCTCAAGATCGACCCCGCCGTGCTCGAGATCCTCGGCCTGAGCGAGGCCGCCCTCGACACCCTGCGGGAGCGGGCGGCGGATGAAATCGCCGCAACGGCCAACCTGCTGGGCTGAAACTCGTTTCTCAAGAATCGAGTTATTACCCATTTCTACGACACAAACGAGCCATTCAGGCTCGTTTGTTTGCATTTCGTACGCAATTCCGAACGCGAAAATAAATTCTGGTTCATATTTTCAGGGATCACTGGCGCGATATTGCCTATTTTCCCGATTACAGTGTTGTTCGATAGAATTTGACGCGGTGGCTGACACCGAGTCTCAAACAAGCTCTCTCTTTCTCCCTCCGGGCGGTCGCACATACGTGTGCGGCCGCCTTTTTTGCACGATGTTCATGCGGGCATGGGCCCAGGCTCAACCCCGTCCCGGCACCTCGGTACACTTCGGCGTGGGAGCCCTCCCCCCACGCCGCGGCAACTCCAAGGCCCCGCGGCACGAACAACAGGGTGCCGAGGACGCGATCGGCGGGATCGACGCGCTCCGGCGCGGGTGGACCAGGTGGCCCAGTTCTCGGGCCGGCGGATGGGGAGGTTTCGGGGACATGACCATGCACACGACTGGCTATCGCACACGTCGCGCCCGGCGCGCGTTCTCGCTCATCGAACTGCTGGTGACCATGGCGGTGATCGCCATCGTCATCGCGATCATCGTGCCCACGCTGGGCGGGGCTCGCAACACCGCCAAGGCCGCCGGCAGCCAGAGCCAGCTCACCGCCATCGGCGCCGCCGCCCAGCAGTTCTATACCGATCAGGGACGCCTGCCGGGCTACTTCACGGCGCGCCAAATGGGCGACCCGTCCAACGAAATGCGCGGCTTCACCGCCATGCAGAACGTCATGCTCGACCTGGCCGGCGGCATCGTCTCGGCCACCGGTCCCAACGTCATCGAGGTCGGGCCGACCACCGGCGACACCGTGCTGGTCGACACCACCCTCATCGGCACCCGCGAGGCCGGCGGTGGGTACTACACGCCCGAGCAGAATCGCTTCGTGGCCCAGGAAGGCACCGGCGAGGGACGCCTGGCCGGCGCAGGTGAGCACCAGCAGCTTCGCTCGGTGGTCGATCCCTTCGGCACGCCCATCCTGGCCTGGCAGCAGGACAAGGCCGCCATCGCCGATCTCGACGACCTCAGCGCCTTCTCGGCCATGGACAGCGGCGCCGAGCCCGCCCGCTTCTACTGGGTCTCCAACGCCGGCTTCCTGAAGACCCAGGAACTGGGCAAGCGCGGCAAGAATCCGACCTTCGCCACCGCCGCAGGCGCCCGCGAGTACAGCCTCATCGGCGACTCCGAGCCCGAGTTGCTCCAGCACATGGCCGTACTGCTCGGCTCGCCCACCATCCCCAACACGCTCAACGGCGACGTGCCCGCCAGCGCGCGCGGCAACCTGGTGTTCCATGCTGCGGGCATCGACGCCATGTACATGGGCTCCAAGGACAAGGGCGGCCGCGCCAGCGAGGTCGCGTTCTACCAGAGCTTCTGGTCGGACATGGCCGGCGGCACCCGCCTGACCGACAGCGAGGGCAATGTCGAGTCCATCGACCTGATGGCCAACTTCGACGACCAGCTCGAGAACGTCGGCAACTGATTTTCTCCGGTTCGGCAAGATCGCCTTGACCCGGCAGCCTGTTTCTGTCAGGCTATGCCGGCGTGCAGACTCTCCCGGACGAATCCATCGCTCCCAGGCCCGCCCGGCGACCCGCGCGCACGCGGGCCGTCGTCGCATTGGCTGCGGGGCTGGGCGGCATCATCCTGGCCCACGCCGCTCGGCTGGACCATCCCACGCTGCTCTTCGCCATCGCCGTGGCATGCTCGGGCCTGTCGCTGGCGATCCGCGGCGCGGGCGGACGCGGGCTGCTGGTGCTCGCGGTGGCGAGCATCGGCGCAGGACGCATGGCCGGCGAAGTCGCGCCGCCGGCCGACCACCTCGTGCATCGCCTGAGCGCCCTGCCCCACGACGAGGCCGGCCGGCAGCGAGGGCTCGTTCGACTGACCGCCGTGGTGACCGACGCGGCCATCGATCCGGACCTGGGCCTGCCGTCCTACGAGCGCGGCGTGTTCCAGGGCGATCGTTCCGTGATGCTGGGCAAGGCTGTCTCCATCGACATGGGAAGCGGAACGCTCCCCACGCGCGGTCGGGTTCGGATCAGCGTGAGCGAGGGCATCGATGCGGCGCCCGAACTCGCGCCCGGCACGATCATCGAGGTCACCGGCTGGATTCGCCCGCCGAGTGAACCCATGAACCCGGGCCCGCCCAGGCCACCCCGCCAGCCTATCTGCACGATCGACACCGATGGTTGGGCGCTGGTCAGCGAAGCCGAAGAATCCTCGGCGTTCGCCTTCCTGCGTCGCACGCAGCATGCATTGCAATCGGGCGCCCGCCGGGTGCTGCGGCTCGAACAGACCGAGCAGGCCGACCCCGCCAACGCCCTGCTTGCCGCGCTCGTCCTGGGCCAGCACGACCCGGGCTATGAGGAGGCGTACGACCCCTTCCGCCGCGTCGGGCTGGCGCACCTGCTTGCCATCTCGGGGCTGCACCTGGCGATCCTCGCGGCCGCGGCGGCGTGGGTGCTGCGAGCCATCGGGCCGGGCTGGCGGGTCGAGGCCATCGGCGTGGCTATCGCCGTCGGGCTGCTGCTGGTGATCGTGCCGGCGCGCACGCCGATCCTCCGCGCAGGCGTCATGGTGCTGGCGCTGCTGGGCGCCCGTGCGCTCGGCCGCCGCCACGACCCGCTGGCCGTTCTGGCGTGGACGGCCCTGGGCATCGCGCTGTGGGATCCATACCAGGTGTTCGACCTTGGTTACCAGCTCAGCTTCGGGCTGGTGGCGGCGCTGCTCGCACTGGCGCCGCGCACGCACGCGTCCTTGTTCCACTGGCGTCCGTCGATCAGGGGCCTCATCGAGAAGCCGCCGCCCAACTGGCGCCTGGGCGTCAACTACGGCGGAAACGCCGTCGGCCAGCTCTTCAGCGCCACCGTGCTGTGCTGGCTGGTCAGCCTGCCGTGGATTGCCTGGCGCACGGGGCTCGTCGCGCCGCTGACCGTGCCGGCCACGATCGTCTCGACGCCTCTCATCGCGATGCTGCTGATCGCCGCGTACGCGTCGCTGGTCGTGGGCACGATCGCTCCGCCGCTGGCCGAGCCGCTGTCTTCCCTGCTGCATGCGTTGGCGGAGTTGAATCTGGCCGTCGTGCGCGGGTTCGACGCCGTTCCCTATTCGAGCATCGAGGTGCCGCCGGTGAGCGCGGCCCTGGCGATCTGCGCGACCGTCGCGCTCGCCGCCATCGCGTGGGCGGGCCGACGGGTGCGGTGGAACCACGCGTTGGCGCTGCTGGTCGTGGTCGCGTGGGCCGCGGTTGAAATCGTCCACCCCTGGACGCGAGAGCCCATCGCGCTCCAGCTCGACACGCTGGCCATCGGCGACGGCAGCGCCCACCTGCTGCGATCCAAGGACCAAGCCTGGCTCTGGGACTGCGGCTCGCTGGGCCCCGCCGCCGGCCGAATCGCCTCGCGCGCGGCCCAGTACGTGCATCGCGACACCCCCGTCGGGCTTGCGGTGCTCACCCACGCCAACCTCGACCACGCCAACGGCCTGCCCCGCGCCATCGAAGAGCTGGGCATCACGTTCATGTACACGACGCCCCAGGCGCTGGAGGCCGCCAATGGCGGCGGCGCGATGCGCGACGTCTTCGATGCCATCCGTGCGCAGGGCGTTGCCATCCACACCATCACCGCCGGCGACGTGCTGCCGCTGGGCAGCGCACGCGGTACCGTGCTCTGGCCGCCCGCGCACGAACGCTTCGACGACGCCAACAGCTCGTCGCTGGTCGTGCGATGGGAGAGCGAGACCGGTCACTCCATCCTGCTCACCGGAGACATCGGCGGCGCCGCCCTGGGTCGGCTGATCGACCAGACCGACCCGGACCTGCTCCGCGTGGACGTGCTCGAACTGCCACACCATGGCGCCGACGACGATCACGCCCGCCGCCTGGTCGCCGCGTCACGGGCACGCGTGGTCATCCAGTCGGCCGGCACCAAGCGCGTCCGCCGAGATCCGTGGCGGGACTACCGCACCCAGGGCCTCTGGCTGGTGACCGGCCGCGACGGCGCCATCCGCGTGAAGTCGGCGTCGACGCCCGAGGTCTCGACCACCCGCCGCGGTAAACTGACGCGCCCGTAGAGCACCCCGAGAGCCCCAGCTCGTGAAGATCGCGTCACGCGCCGACGGGCGGCGATATTCATCCATATCCTTCCGGGTGACACAGACTTCCACGCATGCCTCCGCAACCCGCCCGCCCCAGGCCGCCAACGGCACCTGGACGACTGCAGACTCGACCGACCTCTACGGCATCGACCGCTGGGGCGCGGGCTATTTCGCCGCCGGCGACGACGGCCGGATGCGGGTGACCCCCCGGGGGCCCGATGGCCCCAGCATCGACCTGGGCGAGGTGGTCGCCGGTCTGCGCGAGCGCGGGCTCTGGGCGCCCGTCCTGCTGCGGTTCAACGACGTCATGGACCACCGCATGGGCCGCCTGCGCGAGTCCTTCGATGCAGCCATCAAGGACGAGGCCTATCAGGGCGGCTACGAGGCGGTCTACCCCATCAAGGTCAACCAGCAGCGAAGCGTGTGCGAGCAGATCAAGCAGGCCGCCACCCGCTACGGCTTCGGCCTGGAAGCGGGCAGCAAGCCCGAACTGCTGGCCGTCCTGGCGCTCACGGCCGACAGCCCGAGCATCCCCATCGTCTGCAACGGCTTCAAGGACGAGGAGTACATCGAGACGGTCGTGCTGGCCAGCCGAATCCGCGACCGCATCTATCCCATCGTCGAGCGGCCGAGCGACCTTGACCTGATCATCCGCATCTCACGCGAGCACAACGTCACGCCGCGCATCGGCGTGCGCATCAAGCCCAGCGCCAAGGGCATGGGTCGCTGGCAGGGCTCGGCGGGCGAGGCGGCCAAGTTTGGCCTGACCGCCGCCCAGCTGATGGAAGGTCTCGACAAGCTGCGCGAGGCCGACATGCTCGACTGCCTGCAGGTGGTGCACTTCCACATCGGCAGCCAGGTGTGCGACATCATCAGCTTCAAGACCGCCATCACCGAGCTCGCCTGGACCTACGCCGAGCTGCGCCGCATGGGCGCGGGCGTCACGCACATCAACGTGGGCGGCGGGCTGGGCGTGGACTACGACGGCAGCCGCAGCGCCACCGACAGCAGCGTGAACTACGACCTGCGCGAATACGCCGCCGACATCGTCTATCGCATCAAGGCCGTCTGCGACGAGGCCGACCAGCCCCACCCCAACATCTTCAGCGAGAGCGGCCGCGCCATGGTCGCCCACGGCAGCATGCTCGTCGTCGACGTGCTGGCCTCCAGCGGCCTGCCGGGCCCGGTCGACGTGGGACCCATCCGCACGCAGCTGGACTCGATGGACGACCCGCCCCGGCCGGTCATCGACCTGCTGGCGACCTACGAGCGCCTGGGCGAAGGCCGCCTCGGTGAGCTGAGCCACGACGCCCTGGCCGCGCGAGACGAAGCCATCGCCCTGTTCCAGTACGGCCGCCTCAGCCTGGACATGCGCGCCACGGCCGAGCGGCTCTTCAAGGCCATCGCCGCCGGCCTTCTGTCGCGTCCGGACGCGGTCGACGCCGACGATATCCTCGTCGACGATGCGCGCCCGCTGGCCGGCGTGGTCCGTGAGACGTTTTTCTGCAACTTCAGCCTGTTCCAGTCGATGCCCGACGCGTGGGCCATCGATCAACTCTTCCCCGTCGCCCCGCTGCGCCGCCTCGACGAACGCCCCACCCGCCGCGGCATCCTGGCCGACATGACCTGCGACAGCGACGGCGCCATCAAGCGATTCCCCGCCACCGATGGCGGCGCCTTCGACGACGCCCTGCTGCTGCACGACATCAAGGACGACGAGCACTACGAGGTCGGCATCTTCCTCGTGGGCGCCTACCAGGAAGTGCTGGGCGACCTGCACAACCTTTTCGGCGACACGCACGCGGTCCACATCGAGCTGGACGACGAGGAAGGTTCCTGGGCCATCGCGGAGGTCGTCGAGGGCGACACCGTCAAGGAAGTGCTGGGCTACCTCCAGTACGACGACAACGAGCTGCGCCGCGCCATGCGCAAGGACGTGGAGAAGGCCGTCCGCACCGGCAAGCTCAGCGTGCAGGACGGCGCCGCCCTCATGCGCTACTACGAGAACGGCCTGGCCGGATACACCTATCTCGAATAGGAGTCTCGGGGAGCCGTGAAAGAGCGTGAACTGCTCAGCCGCATCGCCGATCGTTCGGCCGATCTCGCCCGGGCCTTCGGCCACGTCCTCGTCGGCCCGGGCGACGACTGCGCCGTCGTCGCCGGCCAGCCCCACCCGCTGCTGCTGACCACCGATCACCTCGTGCAGCACCGCCACTTCAATGATGACTTGCGCCTCGAACTGGTCGCCCGCAAGGCAATCCTCCGATCGGTCAGCGACATCGCCGCCATGGCCGGCACGCCCTCGTGGGCGTTGGCAACCGCGCTCCTACCGGTCGGCTATGCGCACGCCAACGAACTCTTCGACCACATGGCCCGGTTCGCCCGCGAGTTCGGCTGCCCGCTCGTAGGCGGAGACATCGCCAGCCTGCCGCCCGAGAGCAACGGCCCGATCTCCCTGACGGTGACCGTCGGCGGACACGCGGCTCGGCCAATCTTGCGAAGCGGCGCCAGAGCGGGCGACCACGTCTACGTCACCGGCGCGCTGGGCGGCTCGCTGCGCAACCATCGCCACGCCCTGGCGCAACCGCGCATCGAGATCGCACAGCAGCTCGCCGATCGCCTGCACGCGATGATCGACCTCTCCGATGGGCTGGGCGTCGATGCCGGCCGCGTTGCCCGCGCCTCAGGCGTGGGCATCGAACTCGATGCGCACGCCATCCCGATCCATCCCGATGCCCAGGGCTTGAGCGCCGCGATCGGCGACGGCGAAGACTACGAGCTGCTCTTCACGAGCGCCCATGATCTTCGAGGCCAGGTCGACGGCGTCACGGTCACGCGCATCGGTCGCGTCGTTACCGGCCAGCCGGGGGCATTCGTGATGATGCCCGATGGCAGCACGCAAGACGTGACGAACCAAGGATTCGAGCATGGATGAGCAGACGCTCGAGACCGGCTCGCCCGAGCAGACCGAGGCCTGGGCCGCACGCCTTGCCGCCACGCTCAAGGGCGGTGACATCCTCGCCCTCGAGGGCGACCTGGGCGCGGGCAAGACCACCCTCGTGCGCGGTCTGGCCAGGGGGCTTGGCATCGACCCGTCCAGGGTCTCGAGCCCCACCTTTGCCCTGATGAACGAGTACGAGGGTCCGGCACTCACGCTGGTGCACATCGATGCCTACCGCATGGCTGGACCCGAGGAGCTGGCCGGGCTGGGCTGGGAACGCATCATCGACGATCCGTCGGTCGTGATCGCGATGGAGTGGCCAAGCCGGGTCGAGGGCGCCCTGCCGCCCCACCGCACCACCACTATCACGCTGGAGCACATCGGCGACGGCGAGCGGTCCATCTCGGTTACCCCGCCCCGCGGCTGGACCACGTGCCCCACCACCGGCAAGCGCGTGCCGCCGGATAGCCCGACCTGGCCCTTCATCGATGAGCGAGCCCAGATGGCCGACCTGCACGGCTGGTTCGCAGGCTCGCACACAATCAGCCGCCCCGTGGACCCCGAGCGGGATGACCTATCGGATATCCCTCACGCACCGCCCGACGAAGAGCCCTAGCACGCCGCTGGCAAGAGTGCCGTACCCTCCCGGCGATGCTCGTGATATCCCAGCTCCTTGCCCAGTCCGATGCCCCGACCGCCAGCGCGTGGTCGCTGTTCGTGCAGTCGATCGACGTGTTCACGATCATCCTGGTCGCCGGCTCCATAGCCGGCGTGGCCTTGCTGGTGCAGTGCCTGCTGGAGATCCGCTCGGAGAACCTCCTGCCCGAGCACGATCTCGAACGCCTCAATGAGCTGAGCGCACGCGGACCGAGGTCGGAGCTGGCCAGCTTCCTGCGCACGCGAACGTCGTTTCCCGCGCTGGTGCTCAAGAGCATGCTGAGAGCCGAGGACGCGGCGGGCGACAACGGCCTGAGCGCCGCGGCCTCCCGAGAGGCCGCACAGCTCGAGTCCGACGCACAGTGTGCCCGCTGGCTCCGCCGCATCGAGCCGCTGGCGACCATCGGCAACCTGGCGCCACTCGTGGGCCTGGCGGGCACCGTCTGGGGCATGATCCTGGCCTTTACCACCATCGGGGCCGAGGGCGGCGCCGCCGGGCCGGCCCAGCTCTCGCTGGGCATCAGCAAGGCGCTCTTTCACACGCTGCTGGGCCTGTGCCTGGCCGTGCCCGCGCTGGTCGCCTACAGCGTGCTCCGCGGGCGAGTCGACCGCTTGTGCGACCGGGCCGTCAGCATCACGACGCCGCTGGTCGAGCGCGTGGCGCAACGCATCG
>JAVJVK010000006.1 GCA_040221175.1 Phycisphaerales bacterium | reverse complement strand
TGACCTGAGCCCCGCAAATTCCTCCAGATTTGATTAGAGTCCGTCACCCTTCAGGAGACGGATCAGATGAAGCGCAGTCGGTTCAGCGAAGAGCAGATCATCGCGATCTTGCGTGAGCAGGAGGCGGGTCAGAAGACGGCGGATGTATGCCGCCGACATGGGATCAGCGACGCGACGTTTTACAAGTGGAAGGCCAAGTATGGCGGCCTTGAGGTGTCCGAGGCCAAGCGGCTTAAGAGCTTGGAAGACGAGAACGCGCGGCTGAAGAAGTTGCTGGCGGAGGCGATGCTGGACAACGCCATGCTGAAGGACATCGCGTCAAAAAAATGGTGACGCCCGCAGCGAGGCGGGAGGCCGTTGCCCACCTGCGTGCGGCGCACGCGGTGAGCGAGCGGCGGGCGTGTTGTGTCCTGGCGGTGGATCGGTCGTCGGTGCGCTACCGGTCGTGCAGACCTGACGACGGGGAGGTCCGTGAGCGCCTGCGGGCGCTCTCGCGCGAGCGGCGGCGGTTTGGGTATCGGCGCCTTCACCTGTTGCTGGCCCGCGAGGGGATCGCGATGAACCACAAGAAGCTCAGGCGGCTATATCGCGAGGAGAAGCTCCAGGTGCGTCGCCGGGGTGGGCGCAAGCGGGCGCTGGGGACGCGCGCACCCCTGAGCCTCCCGGACGGGCCGAACCAGAGATGGTCGCTGGACTTCGTGTCCGACGCGCTGTCGAACGGGCGGCGCTTCCGGATCCTGGCGATCGTCGACGACTTCACCCGCAAGTGCCTGGCTCTGGTGGCCGATACCTCGCTCTCGGGCCAGCGCGTGGTGCGGGAGCTCGACACCCTGATCTGGCGGCGGCGGGCCAGGCCGCAGACCATCGTCAGCGACAACGGCACCGAACTCACCAGCATGGCGGTGCTGCGCTGGAGCCAGGACCGGGCCGTCGAGTGGCACTACATCGCGCCGGGCAAGCCGATGCAGAACGGCTTCGTGGAGAGCTTCAACGGGCGCCTGCGCGACGAGTGCCTGAACGAGACGCTGTTCGCCTCGCTGGGCCACGCCCGCGCCGTGCTCGGCGCCTGGAAGGAGGATTACAACACCGTCAGGCCGCACTCGAGCTTGGGCGGCAGGACCCCATCCGAGATCGCCGCGCAAGCAGGTGCAGGGCATGCCCTGCACCTGCTTGCCATCCCATCAACAACAAGCCATCAATCGATGCCCGGGCTCTACCAATAGCTGGATGAAACTCGGGGCTCAGGTCA
>JAVJVK010000005.1 GCA_040221175.1 Phycisphaerales bacterium | reverse complement strand
GATGGCCCGTTTAGTGCCGTTCAGGACACGATGTCCTGTCGGCACGGCCCGATTCATGCCCCTGTGGTCGGGCGGGAATCCCCCGGTCAGCCTTCGCTGACCGGGGGGCAAGCGGTCCGGGTCGCCTTTCTTTTCGTCTCTTTTCTTTGGCGACGCAAAGAAAAGAGACTCGCCCTTCAGGGCGAAATTCTTCGAACACATATCCGGCAGAGAAAATCTGCGCAGACCACTTAACCCACCCAGACCAGTGCGACCAAAACTCCCTGCACATCGCCCACTACCAACCCGAAATCCCTCCCA
>JAVJVK010000003.1 GCA_040221175.1 Phycisphaerales bacterium | reverse complement strand
GTCGGATTTGCGCCCAGTCGAGGAATCCGCCGATGGGTGCGTTCAGCACGACGTTGGTCGAGATGTCCGCGCCGTTCTCGAGGCCGAACTGCGTGTTGCCGCCCGACGCGGTCTCGTTCACCACGATCGTGCCGGTGCCATTCGCTCCTCCAACGTTCAAACCGCGTTGCGGCGCAATGGCGACGACGACGTTGGGATTCGAGAAATCCAACGTGCCCACCGTCCGAGACGACGACACTCGAACAATGTATGGACTGGCACTGCCAAAGACCGCCGTGTCCATCGCCCCGGGCACGACCGCCGGGAACCAGTTGCTCGCCACGCCGAAGTCGCCATCGACCGGGCTGGCCCACTCGATCGTGCTCTGCGCATGGGCCGTGGGGGCGGCGGGGGCCAGGACCAGGCCCGCGGCGGCCACCAGGGCCAGGGGCGTCCGTGTTGGAGCGTGGTGTGCCGGATGGGCCTTGTTCATGTCTCTCTCCTGGGACTGTTCCCGTTACGACTCAGCAACTCGCGCATGCAAGACGTGTTGTTGCCGAGGGCTTCTGCACTGCGGTTGGCGCGGTTCGTTCAAGGGCAACCCGCGGCAAACTCGTTCTGAAACGCCAGGAAGTCGAAGAGGGTGAGCGAGCCGTCACCGTCGAAGTCGGCCCGTGGGTCGCCCGCGCTGAACAGGTTCTGGAACGCCAGGAAGTCGAAGATGGTCAGCGTGCCGTCGCCGTCCAGGTCGGCCCGGCAGTCGATCAGCCCGCCGGCGGCCCAGAAGCCGCTGGAGACTTCGAGCCCGCCGCCGAAGGCCATCGAGATCACGCCCTCGCCCGCGGTCGCGTGCGTCGAGAAGTTGGCCGAACCGGCCACGCCGCCGCCGCCGGCGAAGACCGAACGCTCGACGCTGAGCTGCGCGAGGGCCGAGGGCGCGATGAGGGTCACGGTCAGGATCGCAAGGGTTGCGGTGCGCATCGGATCTCTCCTCGTGCTCGGGTCGGTCTCAATGCCCGCCAGCGCAGCCGCCAGCCTGGATGCTTAGGTTCTCGAATCCGGGGATGGCCTGCGGTCCGGCAACGAGCCGGCTCTCGTAGGACCACGTGGGGCTGCCGTCGGTTACGCCGCGCTGCTGTGCGACGTATGCGTGCTCGCGCGAGATCATCTCCTCGCGCTCGAACTCGACCATCTGCTCGATGGCGTCGATGGCCATGGGGTCGATGCTCGCCGCGCGGGCGAGCTGGCGCCAGTCCGCCGCCGGCGTGGTTGACCGGAGCATGAGGTAGTCGAAGTAGTGCGCGCGGTGCTCGTCGCGGATGGCCATCTGCACGAGGTTCTCCTGCACCTCGGCCTCGCCCTTCATCGACGTGTACCGCACGCTCGGCTGGCCCGGGCCCTGCATCGATGCGTCGGCGGGCGCTTCGTAGAAGATGTAGCGGATGTCCAACTCGGGCGCCGACTCGCCCAGGCGCTCCAGCTCGCGCACGCGCTCGATGGCCGCCGTCATCGCGCCCACGCCGTAGGGGCACTTGCTCATCACGAAGATCTCGACGGTGTCGTCGAGGCGTTCGGTCACGCCGGTGAGCTCCATGTAGCCGTAGGCCTTGATGGGGCCGGCGGCGAGTACGTCCTGTCCGACCAGTTCGGAATCGGCCAGGTCCTCGGCCACCGCCCCGGTGAGCACCAGGGGCTGGGGCTCGAAGTCGCTGGCCGGGCCGGTGGTGTCGGCCTGTGCGCCGCTCAGCGGCACCAGCACGACGCGTGGCGAGCCGTCCTGGCGCTGCTCGACCAGCAGCGTGCCGGCGACCGTCGAGGGGTCCCAGATCGGGCTGGCGAGCGCCTGCTCGACCTTGGCGTTGACCGACTGCGTCGTGGCCATGGCGGCGACGGCGGCCCGATCGAGGCGATCGAAGTCGACCAGGCCGACCAGCTCGGTCGTGCTCTGGGCCATCCACTGCTGCCAGACCTCGAGCATGCGCGGGTTGTCGATGGTGACGGTCCACACGGGCTGCTGCCCATCGGTCGCGTCGATGCGCACATCGAACTCGGCCCACCCGCCATACCGCTCCACGCCGCTGGCCGCCGCGCCGTGGAACACGCTGAACTCGTCGAGGGTGAGGGCCATCTCGTAGCGGTGGGGGGTGAGCTCGACGGCGACGGGCTGGGCCGCAGCCGCAGTTGTACAAACCAACGAAATGAAAGCGGCAATGTGCATCAGATGGGCTCGCACACGCAGCAGCGACCACGGTACACGGGCAGCGTTGGACCACCTCCGGCGCTTGTCGCAGAACAGTCACCAGTGTCCGAAGTCACTTGGCATGGTGTTAGAACGGATGCGATCCATCCTCTCTCACAAATGGAACTACACGATGGCGTGGGCAATCCAATTATTCCGTCCTGGCAGACCGCCGACGTACTAACCGGTGGACCAGGAGGCCCTTGCTCTCCTTGAGCACCGGGCGGACCCTGGTCCCCCTGATCGCCCTTCGGCCCCCGCTCGCCACGCGGCCCTTCGGGCCCGGCCGGTCCTGCTGGTCCTGCCGGCCCCACGAGCTGCGCCGTGGTTTGCACCGTCCCATCGGGAAACACGAAGCCCTGCCCCGCGCGGATGCGGCCATTGACGTCCAGCGCCTCGGCGGGGCTGGCCACGCCCACGCCTACCTTGCCGCCGGCCAGCGTCATCGTGCGCTGCACCTGCTGGCCGCCGAACGAGGAGCCCAGGTGCAGGGGCCGCCAGCTGTTGGTAATCGTGATGCCGTCATCGGCGCCGGTCACCACCAGGTCGGTGCCGCCGGTGCCCGCCGCGTTGTAGTCGCTGATGTTGAGCAGGGGCCGCGAGGCGTCGTCGCTGGAGCTACGGAGGGTCAGGCGGTGCGTGGCATCGGACGTCCCGATGCCCACGTTGCCGCTGGCATTCTCGACTTGCAGAGCGATCCCTCGGAACACACCGCCCGCCACACGAAGCAGTTTCAGATCCGCGTTGTCGCCACCGATGTCACCCCGCACCTGCAGCCCCCAGCCACTGCCATCCGGTCGATCGACCGAGTACCCGGCTTCAGCTCCCTGCGTGCGAACCAGTGCGCGTCCGCTCGTATCCTGTGCGACATCGACGGCAAAGAACTCACTCGGCGCACTGCGAATACCAATGTTTCCCCCAGCGTATTGGATGCCAGTCGCAACATCGGTCCATGGCGTCTCACCGGCGGGCCCGGGCGGACCGGGCACGCCCTGTTCGCCTTGAGGTCCGGTTGGGCCCTCGGGCCCGACAGGCCCGGCTGGGCCAACCGGCCCGGGATCTCCGGTATCACCCTTCGGACCCGGTTCGCCCTGCTCACCGGGGGGCCCAACGAGCTGCGCCGTGGTCTGCACGGTGCCATCGGGAAACACGAAGCCGCCCGATCGCGAGCGGACGCGTCCGTCGACATCGAGGCGTTCTGTGGGCTCAGCAACGCCGACGCCAACGCCAGTTGCCGTCTCCGAGAGCAAGGACGAGCGCGACAGGCGGAAGCCATCCCACCGAGCCAGCCGCCCGGTCGCCTCCGGATCCACCTGCCGCACGCTGAGCGCCGATGGGCTCGACGCGAGCATCTGGTCGCTCAGTTGCTCGAATGCGCCGTCCGTCCTCACCCACATCCGCAGCGACGAGCGGCTGAGATTGAGCGCTCCGGCGCCGGTGATGGGAACCATGCCCGCCGAGTCCAGCCCCAGCATCACGCTGAACAGACCATCGCTGACGGGCACTTCGACGAACGCGCCGGGCTCGACCGGCGGGTTGCCCGCTGCCACCGAGCCATCGCTCGACCAAATCGTCAACCCCGTGTCGTCGTCGACGATCACGAACTTCATCCGGGCCGTGCCGTCGTAGGGCACGCCCCCATCGCGGAGCTCGCCCTGGTAGCTGATCTCCTGGGCCATCGACGGGGCGGCCAGCCAGGCCAGCACGCACGCGATCACGACGCTGCAACTTCGGATCATGGAACGCTCCTCCGAGGGCGAGGACTTTCTCCCTCACCCCACCGAGCAGCGATCCGGGGTCGGCCTAACGGTTTGGGGCCGAGTTTCCGTCGTCGCGGGCGCCGCGATCGCTCGAGCGCAGCTTGTCGCGGAGCGTCTCCAGGGCCCGCAGCGTCGCCATGCCCACCGCTTCGGGCGTCTTGCCGATCGTCGTGGCAATCTGGGCGGGCGAGAGGCCATGGGCAAAACGCAGGCGGAGCAGCTCCCGCGGCCCGGTCTTCATCGAGTGCAAGAGGCGCATCACCAGGCTCTGGTGATCGGCCAGCGCCGCGAGCGAGCCGCCGCCCGGGCCCCGGCCCGCCACGTCCAGCAGGGGCAGGTGCGCGGCGCCGCCGCCCCGCTTGAGCGTGTGCTGGGCGGCCACGGCGTTGATGGTGCGGTGGGTCGCGATGGTGCGCAGCCAGCCGTGGAAGGCCGCCTCGCCGCGGTTGTCGAAGTCCTTAAGGCGCAGCGTGGCCTCCAGGAAGACCTCCTGGAGGATGTCCTCGGGCGCGACGATGCGCTCCAGGTCGATGGGCAGCGACCGGGCGACCTCGGCGCGCAGCGCGGGATACGCGCCCAGGAACAGCGCTCGGAGCGCGTCGTCATCGCCATCGCGGGCCGCCACGAGCCGCTGGGAGAAATCCATCGCCGGGCAGTGTAAAGCACCCGTTCGCGCAACGCAAGGCGATCTGTGGCGTTAGGGACGGCCCGGGGCCTCGGGCGGCGGTGGGAGGTCGACCACCACGCGGAAGCCAAGCGTGCTGGCGCGGGTGTCCAGCGGCAGCGGGTTGCGGTGCCCGCTCTCCATGCTGCCCGGGCCGTCCATGTACGAGCCGCCGCGGCTGTCGGCCCTGGCCTCGATCTCGTCGCCGGGGCTGGCTGGATCGGAGTCGTACGGCCCCTGGCACCACTCCCACACGTTGCCGTGCGTGTCGTGCAGGCCCCAGGCGTTGGCCAGGAACGAGCTCACCGGCGCGGTGTCCGGATAGCCATCGTCGTACGAGGCGGCGGCGATCAGGTCCGGGTTCGAGGCGTCGGCGGCGTTGGCGTAGCGGGCGATGAGCCGGACGTCGTCGCCGAAGGAAAAGATCGTGCGCGTGCCCGCCCGGCAGGCGTACTCCCACTCGTCGCTGGTGGGCAGGCGAACGCGGACGCCGTACTTTTCGCTGGCAAGCTCGCAAAAGGCCAGCGCATCGTGGTACGTCACCGATTCGACCGGCCTGGCCTCGTCGACGAATTGGCTCGGATTCTCGCCCACGACCGCTTTGTACGTGAGTTGTCGTAGCTCGTCGCGCGCGATCCAGAAGCCACGCTCGAAAGCGACCTCGCGCAGCGGGCTGTCGCCGAGGACCGGCTTCCAGGGACGCGGCGGGTCGGGATTGGTGCCCAGCATCGCCGAGCCGGGGGGCACCCAGCACAGGATAAGCTTGTCGCCCAGCGTGGTCCGCCACGTGCCGTTGATGAAGCGCACCTCGCCCGGCGCCAGGATGCCGCCTTCGTAGCGCACCGCCGGGAGTTCAGGCGACGTTGTGGCCAGCAGCGGGAGGGCCACGACCAACACACCTAGCGCGAGCGCAGCGCTCAGCCCCCATCCCAGGCGCCGCGCCCACGCACGCCGCGTCGCGCGGCGTGCGCGTACCGGCGCGCCCGACGCGAGCGCCTCGATCTGCGTGGCCAGGGCCGCGGCCGTTGGCGTCCGATCGCCCGGTGCCGGCATGAGCGCGTCCTGGAGCACGCGCCGCGCGTCGCGCGCGGCGTGCGGGCCCAGCTCGTCCAGGGCGTCGACCAGGCGTTCGGGGATCGAGACGCGGCCGGCCGACGCCAGCCGGACCAGCTTGCCAAGCGAGGCGCCGCCGGGGTAGAGCGGGGCGCCCCCCGTGAGCGCATGGTGGAGGATCAGCCCCATCGACCAGATGTCGCTGGCCGGTGTTGCCTCCTTGCCGCGAAGCTGCTCGGGGCTTGCCCACAGGAGCGACCCCACGAACTGGCCCTGGCCCGTCAGCGTGGCCGAGATCGTCGGGCCCGCACCCCCCACGCCCCCCACGCCCCCCAGGCCCGCCGCATCCACGGCTTGGCTGGCCAGGCCGAAGTCCAGCAGGCAGGCGTGGCCATCGGCGCGCACCCGAATGTTGGAGGGCTTGATGTCGCGGTGCACCACGCCCGCCGCATGGGCAGCCTCCAGGGCGCGGCACGCCTGGGCCAGGAGCGTGAGCACGCGACGCAGATCGGCGGCGGGCGTTCCCATCGCGGCCAACTCGGCCAGCACCAGCGACAGCGGCACGCCGGGCACGTAGTCCATGACCAGGGCGCACGAGCCTCCCGCCTCGATGACCTCGCCGAAGGCGACGATGCCCGGATGGTCCAGGGCGGCCAGCGCCCTCGCCTCGCGCCGCAGCCGCCGCGTCGCCTCCATGTCGCGCGGCTCGGGCAGGAGCTTGACGGCCACCTCCGCCCCGTCCGCGAGCCGGCGCGCCAGGTACACCACGCCCTGGCCGCCACGCGCAATCTCGCGCACGATTTCGTATCCGGCGATGCCCCGATTCGCCGGCCGGCCGGGGCTCGCCGATCGGGCGGCCCGGATCGCGCGGTCCACCACCAGCCGGGCCTCCGCGGCGTGGCCGTCGTCGGTCTGGGAAGGAGGCGGGTTGGCGGGCTCGGAATCCATGGCCATCATGAACCTAAGCCGCATCGGGCGCGCAGTCTCACGCTCGCGTCGCCAATATCCAGACCATCGGAGGCTCCGAGCGCCCGGCATGATGCCAATCGGGCCCCGCGGCCGGCGGCAAGGCTCGTTCTGCAACGCCAGCAGTTCAAAGTTGGTCAGCGTGCCGTCGGCGGATGGACGGGCTCATCCACCGGCGTCGGGGGCGGGTTCATCGGTCTGGGGCTCGCCCAGCCTGGCCCGCCACTGCACGGCGGTCGCGTCGTGCCCCGCGTCGGGCTCGGCCTGATGCCAGGCGTCGTAAAGGTTGGCGAGCATCCTGGCGACCCGCCTGGGCCGGTCGTGGGCTTCGCCGAGGGCCGCGCCCAGCACCGCGTAGGCCTCCAGGCCTCGTTGCTCGGCGTCGGCGAACCGGTCCATGGCCGCCAATATGCTGGCCGAGCGTCCGAGGAAGACGCCCACGTGCCAGTGGTCCTCGCCCAGCGCAGCCCGGCCGCGCCGCACCGCTTCCTCGGCCAGGGCGCTGGCCTCTTCCAGTTCACCGCGCTCCTGCTGGAAGGCGGCCATGTTGTAGATGCTGACGAGCGTGCTTGGGTGGTCGTCGCCCAGCGTTGCGCGGCTGCGTTCGAGCGCCTCGCGCCGGTAGGGGTCGGCCTCGTCGAGCTTGTCCTGTTCTTCCAGCACCAGGGCCACGCTGTTGAGGGCGATCAGCGTATGGAGGTGGTCGTCGCCCAGCACGCGCCGGGTACCCTCGAGCGCTTCGCGCAGGAGCCGTTCGGCCTGCTCGAACTGGCCCAGCGCCGACAACAAGTTGCCCAGGTTGCTCAGGCTCGTCAGCGTGTAGGGGTGATCCTCGCCCAGCACGCGGCGGTGACCCTCGAGCGTCTGGCGGTAGTAGGGCTCGGCCTCTTCAAGCCTGCCCTGGTCGTTGAGGATCTGGCCGACGCCGCTCATGCTCATCAACGTGTCGGCGTGGGCGTTGCCCAAAACGCGTCGGCGGCGCTCCAACGCCTCGCGCAAGTGCGGCTCGGCCTCGGCCAGCTTACCCTGGTTTCTCAGGATCTGGCCGAGATTGTGGAGGCTCTGCAGCGTGCTGGGGTGATCTTCGCCCAGGGCCCGCCGGCGCCCGTCCAGCACCCGCAGGTGGAACGCGGCGGACTCGGCAAGCCTGCCCTGTGCCGCGTACAGCACGGCCATGCTGTTCATGCAGTTGAGCGTCTCGGCGTGGTCCTCACCCAGCACGCGGCGGTGGCCTTCCAGCGCCTCGTGCAGGAACGGCTCGGCCTCGTCGAATCGTCCCTGGGCGCGCAGCGAGGCGCCGATGGCCTGCAGCGCCTTGAGCGTCTCGGCGTGGTCCTCGCCCAGCACGCGGAGGAAGCCCTGCAACGCCTCGTGGAAGCGCTGCTCGGCCCCGGCGGCATCGCCCTGCGCCTGGAAGAGCAGGCCCGTGTTCAAGAGGCCGGCCAGCGTGTCGGGATGGTCCTCGCCCAGGGTCCGGCGGGCCTGGTCGAGCGCTTCACGCAGGTACGACTCGGCCTGGGAGAGCTGGCCTTGCTCCATCCGCAGCAGGCCCGCGCTGGTGACGGTCTCGATGGTCTTGGGGTGGTCCTGGCCCAGCCGCGTCTGTCGGATCGCCACGGCGCGCAGCTGCGGATCGGTCGCCAGCTCGAGCAGGCCCAGGTCGCGCAGCGTGCCGGCGGTGGTCTGCAGCAGCTGCGCGCGGACCAGCGGCTGATCGTCGAACTGCGTGTCGATCGCCTCGATCGTGCGCTCGAAGATGTTGTCTTCCAGCGTGGTCATGGCGATGCTGGTGAAGTTGATCGGCGCCAGGGCGTCCTCCAGCGGGCCGCGCGTGTCCTCGGGGACGGCCTCGACCAGCGAGCGGCGGATGTTGGCCCCCATGACTTCCGGCTCGATGGCCCCGAGTTGCTCGGCCTGGAAGTCGGCCACGAGCTGGAGCTCTTCCGCGCGCCTGGCTTCTTCGGCACGCGCGGCCTCGGCGGCGGCCTGGGCCTCCTTGGCGGCGTCGGCCTCGCGCTGGGCAATGTCGCGCTGGTGGTCGGCCTCGACCAGCCCGTAGCTCGTCCCCGCCAGCCCGGCCAGCAGCACGCCCAGCACGAGACTGGCCGCGATGACGCCCGCGCGGTTGCGCCGGACGAACTTGCGCGCCTTGTACGCTGTGCTGGGCGGGCCAGCGAGCACCGGCTCGTTGCTCAGGTATCGCTGGAGCTCCTGCGCGAGCGCGTTGGCCGTGTTGTACCGCCGCTCGCGATCCTTCTCCAGGCACTTCATGCACACCCAGTCCAGGTCTCGACGCAGCACGCTGGACAGCGAGCGGACCTCGGTACGCCGCTGCGAGGCGACCGACGCGGACTCGGCCGCGCTGCCCAGCCGCGTGCTGGGTCGGGGCGGGTCGACCTCGCGGATGATCCGCTGGATCTCGGCCATCGCCGCCCGTCGCAGCTCGGTCGACTCGAAGGGCAGGTGGCCGGTGAGCAGCTCGTACAGCAGCACGCCCAGCGCATAGACGTCGCTGCGCGTATCGATGTCCTGGCCCGAGACCACGGCCTGCTCGGGGCTCATGTACTCGGGCGTGCCGATCATCATGCCCACGCTGGTGTGGATCGTCGCGAGGGTGAGGTCCTGGTCGAGGGCCTTGGCGATGCCGAAGTCGATGACCTTGGGCGTTGCGCGCTCGCCATCGCGCACCACCAGGATGTTGCTGGGCTTGAGGTCCCGGTGGATCACGCCCTTCAGGTGGGCGTGCTGGACGGCCTCGCACACGCGGATCATGAGCTCGACGCGATCGCGCACGCTCAGCCGATGGCGGTCGCAGTAATCGGTAATCGGCTCGCCGCGGACCAACTCCATCACGAAGTACGGCCGGCCTTGTTCGGTCGTGCCGGCGTCGAACACGCGCGCGACGCCGGGGTGGTCCATCAGCGCCAGCGCCTGCCGCTCGGCCTCGAAGCGGGCGACGACCTGCCTGGAGTCCATGCCCGGCTTGATGACCTTCACGGCCACCTCGCGCCGCACCGGCTCGGTCTGCTCGGCCCGGTAGACCATGCCGAAGCCGCCCTCGCCCAGCGCTTCGAGGATGCGGTAGCGGTGGATCGTGTCGGGCGCATCGTGCGGCCCCGAACCCATCCAGCCACGCCCCTCCGAGGACGCCATCGGCACCGTCTGGTCGCCGGCCGGCAGCGGCGCGGTCTCGCCCGCCGAACCGGCACGATTGCCGGGTCGATCACCCGCCCGGGCGTTCGGATCGCTCGCGTCGTCGGACCTGGTCATGTATCCCCCCGAATCCCGAGTCCGGCATGGCCTGGATCGGCCGACACACGATAGTCGCCGCCAGCGGCCAGCTCACCGCCGCCCGGATGCGTGCTGAAGATCACGCACCGTCAGGCGGAGCGGGGCGGGCCGGCTGGAGATCTCCAACTCGGGCCAATCGGGCATCGAGATCACCATGAAGGACGTTCGCGACCCGCATGGGGTGCGCGAGACGATGGATGAGTATCGGGAGCTGTAGAAGCCCCGCCCACGGTCCGCGGCCTCCCTCTGGTCGCGCGGTGCGGGCGGGGCTGGGGAAGAAAGAGGAGAGACGATCGCGATCAGGGGCAGCCGGCGGAGAACTCGATCTGGAACGCCCGCGATCAGTCTCGAGAAGTTGTACCAGATATATTCCCGATCATCGATCAGAAACCCTGGCCGACCCTAGGTTGTACTACTGTCGGATCGGGGCCAGGCCTATTCGGAGGGGGACTCGGTGGCCGGAGCGGAACCGCGGGACGGGCGTTGCATGGCCGCCGGCCAGCTTGAACCGGCGCTGGCCGATCTCCGCCGCATCGCCGCCGCCGCCATGGTCGGCGAGCGTGGCAATCACACGCTCCAGCCCACGGCCCTGGTCAATGAGTTTTACCTCAAGCTGGCCGCCTCCAAGGGCTATGACGAGCTGCGTTTTCCGTCCAAGGACCACCTGCTGGCCTACGCCAGCGAGGCCATTGCCAACATCCTGATCGACCACGCCCGACGCAAGAACGCGCTCAAGCGTGGTGGGGGCATGATGCCGGCCCCGTTGGATGGCCGAGACATCCCGGGCGATCGCGAGGAGGCGATCGCCGCCCAGCGGGCCACGCTCGTCGCCGAACTGCTGGCGAAACTGGAAATCGAGCACCCCCTTTCGGCCCGGGTCGCCAGAATGCGCTACTTCGGACATATGAACGACGTCGCCATCGCCAGCGTGCTGGGTGTCAGCCCTCGCAGCGTGTCAAACTACTGGCGGGCCGCCCGGGCGTGGCTGGCCACCGAGCTGGCCGACGCCGGCTCGAGGTAATGAGCCATGGCCGATTCCCAACGCTCTGGCCAGCCAAGCATGTCGGCCGCGACCGACCTCGCCGATCTGATCGACCGGTTCGCCGAACTGTGCGATGCTGCGCCGCACGAGCGCGACCGGTGGCTGAACGAACTGGAGCAGAGCGATGCGGGCGCTGCGCGGATGCTCCGCCGTATGCTCGACGCCGAGGCGTCCGGTGAGGCCCAGACGCTCGACACGCCGCTGCTGGACCTCGATGTTGAACTCATGGACGGCCACGCGGCAATCGACGCCATGCCCTCGCACGCGCCGGGATTGGGCGGACGCTACGAGGTGCTGCGTCCGCTTGGCTTTGGGGCCAACGGTGACGTGTACCTGGCTCGGCAGCGTCAACCGGTCGAGCGGGATGTGGCCATTAAGGTGCTACGGCCCAGCCAGGTGCGGCCCAGCACGGTGGAGCGCATGGCCCGCGAGGCCCAGGCCCTGGCGGCGCTCAGCCACCCCAACATCGCCACGGTGTTGGAGGCCGGCCAGACCGACGACGGGCGGCCATTTATCGCGACCGAGTACGTCGCCGGAGAGTCGATCGACCAGTGGTGCACGGCGACGATGGCTCCGGCGCGTGTGCGCATCCGGATGCTCGCCCTTGTCTGCCGCGCCGTCGAGCACATGCACCAGCGTGGCGTGATCCACCGGGATCTCAAGCCCACGAATATCCTCGTGGCCGGGACGCCTGAGGATCCGCAACCCAAGATCCTGGACCTGGGCATCGCCAGGATCATCGGCGAGGATGGGCAGGCTGCGCCCACGCTCACCCAGCCGGGGGCGCTGCTGGGCAGCCTGGGCTACATCGCCCCCGAGCAGTTCGAGGGCGCCCCGGCCGACACGCGCAGCGACATCTTCGCGCTCGGGCGGGTGCTGGAGCGTGTGCTGAACAAGATCGAAGATCAATGGCTGCTCCGCCAGGGCCGAGACATCGCGGCGATTGTCGCCAAGGCCGTGGAACAAGATGCGGCGCGTCGATATTCGTCCGCCGGTGCGATGGCCGAGGACCTGGAGTCGTTGCTGGCCGGTCATGGCGTCTCGGCCAGGCGTCCATCGGTTCTGGAGCTTCTGGCGCGCACCGTTCGCCGACACCCACGCCACGCCCTTGCCGTCTTCGTGGGCACGGCAGGCCTGTGCATCGCGGCGGGCATCGCGGTGGAGCGATCGTTGGCTCAGGCCCAGGCCCTCCGTGATCGCTCCAGCGTGCTGGAATTGCAGAAGTCGCTGCTCACCGAGACGCTCGATGGCAGCGTGAGGATCCTGGGTCGCTACGCCGGCACGCTCGAGCAGCGGGCCGAGATGGCGACTCGCCTGGACTCGCAGCTCCGCTCGATGCTCCTCCTTGCCCCCGATGACCGGGACCTGCGCGTGCTGCTGGCCCGCGTTGGTACGGAGCGCGCCCGGATCTCGCTCGCCCGAGGTGACCTCGACGGCGCGGCGTCGCTCGCCCTTGACGCCGTCGGCTCGATGCGCGCCGACATCCGGCCGGAAATCGCACCCGTGGAGGAGATCCGTCATCTCGGGCTGGCACTGGTGGTGTACGGCGATTGCCTCGCACAGATGAAGTCGTACGACGACGCCACCGAGGCCTATCGGCAGGCGCTCGAGCTGCATCGCGATGCCCGCACGCGCTTTCCTCGGCATGTCGGGTTGCTGGACGATCTCAGCTGGAGCCTGGACCGCTTCAGCCAGCCGGTCAGCCACGACGGGATTCCGGCCGAGTGGTCGGACCGCGCCCCGTGGCTCGTGATGGCCGAGGAGCGCCTCGAACTCGCGGACGACCTGCTCCGCATCGATCCAGGCCGGTACCTGTCCCGCTTCAACGCGGCGGTGGCCCGTCTCAAGCTTGGCCGGATCTATTGCGAGCACGACGACGCGCGGGCTCAAGAGCTCTTGATTGCTGCCGCGCAGATGCTCGAGGCGCTGGCGAGGCAGGACCCCGGTCGCACGGCGGTGCACGCTCGCCTCTCGACGACGTGGAGCGTCCTGGCAGAAATGCATGCCCGGCTCGGCCGACCCGACCAGGCGATCTCCGCGCAAGAGCGGGCCGTGGCCGCGTTGATCGATGCGGTGGGGTCCCAGCCCATGGCCGACGCCCACCTGGCCAGGAACCTGCAGCAGCAGGCCGGCCGGCTGGAGGCGCTCTATGCGACGCATGGACGGCTCGACGACGCCCAGGCCCTCCGAGATCGCGTGGCTCGCATGAACCAACCAGTCGTACGTGGTGGGCCAGAAGACAAAGAGTGACCACCGTGCCGACCACGAGCCGGCACGGTGGCCACGGGAGGATGCGCAGGAAACCCGTCTCCCTCTACGGGCAGCCCGCGTCAAACTCGTTGCTGAAGGCAAGGAAATCGAAGATCGTCAACGAGCCATCGCCATCGAAGTCGGCACGCAGATCTCCGGCATCGAACGCGTTGCTGAAGCCGAGGAAGTCAAAGATGGTGAGCTCGCCGTCGCCGTCGAAGTCGGCGCGGCACGTTCCATCGATGATCAGGAAGCTGCTGCGGCTCGGGAACGGTCCACAGATGTCCGACACCAGTACGTCGTAGCGGCCGGCATCGTCCTCGGTGATCGACGTGATCCGAAGATCGGTCGTCGTGCTGCCACTGACGCGGCCGTCATCGATCAAGGGCTGGCCATCGAACCGCCACTGATACGTGAGCGGGCCGACGCCGGTCGCGCTGACCGAGAGTTCCAGGGTGCTCCCCGGTGCCAGGGTCTGCTCCATCGGCGGCTGCGAAGTGATCTCGACGGACGTCGATCCGACGAGCACCGTGCCGTCGCCGCCGCGGCTACCCGACCCTGTCGTTCCACCATTGGCCGAGAACGAAATGGATGGCGAGATGTCGCAGCTGTAGACCGCGACATACCCGCCCGAACCACCACCACCGGCGCTCGATCCGTTGCCGCCGTTCGCGCTGATCGAACTGACGCCGGTGATCGAGCCGGCCTCGATCCACAAGCTTCCGCCGCTGCCGCCGCCGGCCTCATTGCCGCCGGCACTCTCGCCGCTGGCGGTGATCGGGCCCACGAGGTCGAGGTTTCCACCCACACTCAGGCGGAGCGCGCCCGCCCCGCGCCCGCCGCGGCGCGGCGCGTCCGGATCGCTGCCACCGCCCGAGCCGAGCGTCACGGGGAACGTGTCGATTCCGTACGGTTCGCCACCGAGCGCATCGGGATCATCGCTTCGGCCGTCGCCGCCGGCGGCCGCGTGACCGGCGCCGCCGCCCCACGTGCGGCCGGCCATGCCAGCGCCGGGGCCCTCGTCGCTCGCGAATCCCTGGAACGTCGTGGTGATCGTGCCCGTTCCGGTCACCTCGACGTCGTCTTGTACGTCCAGGTGGAGGAACTCACCCTGCTCCGGGCCGGCGTACGCCTCGCCCGTGACGAGCATCGACCCAGCGATCGCGAGGCGTCCATCCGGATCAACCTCCGGATTCTGCGAACCGAACGGCGTCAATCGACCGTTGCGCCCACCGTTGTCGACGATCAGCGTGGCGACTCCATCTTCAACCAGGTACACCGTACCGGCGGCACCGTCGCCACCGTTCAGGCCGCTCGACCAGCCGTCGTTGCCTCGCGCAGTGATTCGGGCCCGGAGGAAGTCAGGCAGCGGCGTTCCGGAGTAGATCGCGACTCGGCCGCCGGCACCCGCGCCAGACTGCACGCTGTCGCGAACCTCACCATCCCCGCCTGAGGTTGAAACCTGACCGCTGACGCCTTCAACGGCGGCCGCGTCGATCCACACGCTGCCGCCGGCGCCTCCACCCGACTCGAGATTGTCATCGTCGTCGCCAAACCCGTTGGCGGCAATCGTGCCGTCGATCGTGAGCGTTCCGCCCACGACCAGCTTGAGCGCCCCGCCGCCGTGGCGGCCGGTCTCCGATCCCCCGATGTCCGTACCTCCACCCGAGCCGAACGTCGTGGGCTCATAGATGGATCCATAGGATGCACCGCCGGCACCGCCGGTGTTGCTGTTGCCACCGAGGCCGCCATGGCCGCCGCCACCGCCTGCAGACTGGTTGCGCTCGCCGGCTCCGGGGCCTTCGTCGCCGGGGAAGCCACGCCCGCTGGCGTCGATCACGCCATTGAGTTGCAGGTCCAGGTCACCAGTCAATTCAAGGTCCAGCAGCGTCATCGGCGCGGGACCGACGCGGCCGACCTCCCGGATGATCATGTTGCCGTCGTACGGCTTGGGCAGGATGTCGGTGTCCGAGAGCACCGTGACACGCCCGCTGCGGCCGTTGTTGTCGACGATGAGCGTGCCGACGCCGGCCTCCTCGATGTACACCGTTCCGGCAGCGCCATCGCCGCCCGTGATGCCGCTCGACCAACCGTCGTTTCCCAGCGCGGTAATACGGTCGATGAGGAAAGCGGGAATCGGATCATTGACGTACACCGCCACGCGGCCACCCGCGCCCGCGCCCGATTGGACACTATCACGAACCTCACCATCGCCACCGGTCGCGCGGATCTCCCCGCTGACGCCGGCAAGTTGACCGGCGTCGATCCAGATGCTCCCCCCCGCGCCACCACCCGACTCGAGGTTGTCGTCGTCGTCACCGAAGCCGTCGGCCGAGATGGTGCCGTCCAGCGTCAGCGTGCCGCCGACGGAGAGCTTGATGGCGCCGCCGCCGTGGCGACCCGTCTCGACGCCGCCGATGTCGGTACCGCCGCCCGAGCCGAACGTTGTCGGCTGCAGGGCGGAGCCGTAGGCGATCCCGCCGCTGGCGCCGGTGTTGCTATTGCCGCCCTCGCCACCGTGGCCGCCGCCGCCGCCGGCGGACTGGTTGAGTTCGCCGGCGCCCGGTCCCTCGTCCCCGGGGAAACCGCGGCCGTTCGCGTCGACGCGAGCGGTAATCGCCACCGTCATGTTCCCGGTAACCTCCAGGTCGAGCCTTGTCAGCGGCGCAGGACCCACACGACCAAGGGCGCGCACCGTCAAGTCTCCAACGAATGGACGCGGGATGATGTCATCGTCCGACAGCACCGTGACGCGGCCGCTCCGCCCGTTGTTGTCGACGATCAGCTCTCCCCGGCCAGCCTCCTCGATGTAGACGGTGCCCGCGGCGCCATCGCCGCCCGTGATGCCGCTCGACCAGCCGTCATTGCCAAGGGCGGTGATCCTGTCGCGGAGGAACGGCGAGATTGCGCCATCGGTGTAGATCGCGACTCGGCCGCCCGCACCTGCGCCCGATTGGACGCTGTCGCGAACCTCGCCGTCGCCGCCGGTTGCGCGGATCAAGCCGGTCGTGCCCTGGAGCGAAGCCGTTGTGATCCAAATGCTGCCGCCGGCGCCGCCGCCTGACTCGCGGTTGTCGTCGTCGTCTCCGATGCCGTTGGCGGAGATATCTCCATTCACCGTGAGCGTGCCGCCCACGATCAGCCGGATCGCGCCGCCTCCCTCGCGCCCCATCTCGACGCCACCGATGTCGGTGCCGCCACCAGATCCAAACTCGACCGGTTGGAGGACCGATCCGTACGTGATGCCGCCAGCGGCGCCGGTGTTGCTGTTGCCGCCCTCGCCGCCGTGTCCACCGCCGCCACCCGCGGACTGATCGAGGGAGCCAGCGCCCGGGCCCTGGTCGCCCGGGAAGCCGCGACCGGTCACGGACATCGAGCCATCGACGACGACGTCGCCCGCCACGGCGAGGTCGAATCCGTTGACCACGTCCGTGCCCGCACCCATCGAGTAATCAAACACGAAGTTCGCGTCGTGCGTGACGACGGAGCCCGTGCCGATCACGAGCGACATGATGTCGTGGCGGCCATTTATCGTGAGCGTCGTCCCGCTGACCGTGATCTCGGCTTCTGCCAGCGGCACGATCGTGCCATCGGGGGCCATGATCTCCGTGTCAAGCGGGCCGATGGTCGTTGGTTCGGTGATCAGAACCGGGGTCGCAAGAGCCGCGGCGGCGCTGAGCGAGAGCGCCAGGCCAGCTGCCAAGACGCGGTGGGCGGCGGGGGCGGTGGTGGGTGTGGTGGGGGTGGTCGGGCTCATCATGGCGTGGTCTCTCCTCGTCGCCGGCGTGGCATCGCCAGCCGCAATGTTCTGGCTTGGTGTTCCGGGTGTGGACGCGACCTGACTTCAGGGGCAGCCCGCATCGAACTCGTTGCTGAACGTCAGGAAGTCGAACAGCGTGAGCGAGCCGTCGCCGTCGAAGTCTGCACGCGGATCGCCGGCGTCGAAGGCGTTGCTGAAGGCCAGGAAGTCGAACAGCGTGAGTTCGCCATCGCCGTCGAAGTCGGCGCGGCAGGTATCGTCCACAATCAGGACGCTGCTTTGACTGGGAAATGGCCCGCAGGCATCGGAGACAAGCACGTCGTACCGCCCTGCGTCGTCTTCGGTCAGCGATGTGATGCGTAAACTGGAGGTCGTGCTGCCGCTGATGCGCCCATCGTCGACCAGAGGCTCGCCATCGAACCGCCACTGGTACGACAGCGAGCCGCTGCCGATCGCGTTGACCGACAAATTGAGCGCGCTGCCAGGCGCCAGGGTCTGCTCGGCGGGCGGCTGGGTCGTGATGTCGACGCTTGTCGAGCCGAAGAGCGTTCGTCCGTCCTCGCCGCGCTCGCCGCTGCCAGAGCCGCCGCCGGCCGCGGACGCGGTGACGGAGGGGGAGACCAGGCAGCTATAGATCGCGATGTACCCACCGCCTCCGCCTCCACCAGCGCTCGGACCGGTCCCGCCCCGCGCGAAGACGCCGTTGGTGCCGGTGATCGCGTTCGCATCGATCCAGATGCTGCCGCCGGATCCACCGCCGGCTTGCTCGCCACGTCCACTGATGCCGTCGGCCAGCACGGGGCCATCGAGCATGAGCGTCCCCCCAACGCTCAGGCGGAAGGCGCCGCCGCCGGCGCCGGCATCGATGTCCGAGTCCGGATCGCGGCCACCGCCCGAGCCCAGCGTGGTCGGGAAGGTATCGATGCCGTAGCTGCCCCCGCCGATCGCTTCAGGGTCGTCGCTACGGCCATTCCCGCCGGCCCCGCCGTGGCCGCCGCCGCCGCCCCAGGTGCGGCCCGCCGTGCCGGCGCCCGGACCCTGGTCGGTCGGGAAGCCCATGCCAGAAGCGGTGAACTCGGCACTTCCAGCGATGGTGACGTCTCCGCCAAAGTCGAAGTGCACGAACTCGCCCTGCTGGGGCCCGAGCCTGGCAAAGCCCGTCACATCGACGGGGACGTCCAGCGCGAAGCGACCGTCGCCGTCGACTTCGGGGTTGTTCGAGCCGATGGTCGTGATGCGTCCATCGACGCCATTGTTGATGATCAGCCGCCCATCGCCATCCTCTTCGATGAGCACCGTGCCGGCCGCGCCATCGCCTTGCAGGATGCCGCTGCCCCAGCCACCGCCGCCGCGTGCGAAGAACCGCTCATCGAAGAGCGGGGGCAAGGGGCTGTCGACGTAGACCGCGATGCGCCCGCCCGAGCCGGCGCCGCTGCCATTGACGTTGCCATTGCCGCCGTTGGCCCGGATCGTGCCGGTCGTGCCGGCGATGCGAGGGGCGCGGATCCAGACGCTGCCGCCCGCCCCGCCGCCCTCGCGATCCGTGTCCTGGCTGAGGCCATTGGCGTCGATGAAGCCCTCGAAGAAGAGCGTGCCCCCGACGAAGAGCCGGATGGCGCCGCCGCCGGGCTCGCCCTGGCCGCCACCGATGAAGGTACCGCCGCCCGAGCCGCGCGTCGTTGGCTCCAGGATCGATCCGTAGGCCTCGCCGCCCAGGCCGCCGGCGCCGTTGCCGCCCTGGCCGCCATGGGCCCCTCCGCCGCCCCACGAGAGCGACTGCTCACCACCGCCCGGCCCTTGGTTGGCGCCAAAGCCGCGGCCGGTCGCTGTGATGTAGCTGAACTCAGCGATCGTGACGTCGCCGAGCACGTCCATCTCCAGCGGCTCCATCGGCTTGGGCCCGAGGTAGCCGCGGTTGCGCACGATCACGTCTCCGTCGAACGGCTCGGCAAAGACGTCGGTGTCCGACATGGTCGTCATCCGGCCGTTGCGGCCACCGTTGTCGATGATCAGCGTGGCCTGGCCGGCCTCGCTCAGGAGGACGGTGCCGGCGGCGGCATCGCCCAGCAGGATGCCCTCGCCCCAGCCGTCGCCGCCGTACGCGTTGATGCGATCGCTGAAGAATCGGGGGAGCGCCGTCCCGCTGTACACCGCGATGCGCCCGCCCGAGCCCGCACCGCTCACGGAGATGTTGCCGTTGCCGCCGTTGGCCCTGATCGTGCCCGTCGCGCCGGTGAAGCTGGCCGCGTCGATCCAGATGCTTCCGCCAGCGCCGCCGCCCTCCCCGGCCGAACCCTGGCTGAGACCATCGGCCTCGATCACACCGTCCACGCGCAGCGTGCCATCGACGACGAGCTTGATGGCCCCGCCACCGGGCCGGCCGCTCGCCTCGCCCACGCTGGTGCCACCGCCAGAGCCGAAGTCGATCGGCTCGAATACCGAGCCGTACGACGTCCCGCCCGACGAGGCGCTGCGGGCGCTGCGGCCGCCCTCGCCGCCGTGCCCGGCGCCGCCACCCCACGGGGCGCCCAGCACGCCCGCACCGGGTCCCTCGTCGGCGCCAAAGCCGCGGCCATCGGCGGTGATGAAGCCGTCACGTTCGACCGTCAGGTTGCCCAGAATGTGCAGGTCCAGCACCTCCATCTCGGCGGGGCCGATCTTGCCCTGGCCGCGCACGATGACGTTGCCATCGAAGGGCGTCGCGAACGCGTCGACGTCGTTGAGCGGCGTGATGCGCCCGTTGCGGCCGTTGTTGTCGATGATGAGCGTCGCGTTGCCTGCCTGGCTGACGTAAACCGTGCCGGCGGCGCCGTCGCCATTGAAGATGCCGTCAGCCCAACCGTCGCCGCCGAAGGCGTTGAGTTGGTCGATGAGCACCGGCGGGATGAGGCCGTCGCTGTAGACCGCCACACGGCCGCCGGAGCCAGCGCCGCTGACCGAAACGTTACCGTTGCCACCATTGGCGCGGATGATTCCCAACGTGCCCGCGATGTTGGTTGCGTCAATCCAGATGCTGCCCCCGGCCCCGGCACCCTCCCCGGCGGAAATCGAGTTGCCATCGGCCTCGATGATGCCGTTATGGAGCAGCGTGCCGCCGACCGTCAGGCGGATCGACCCGCCGCCCGGCCGTCCGAGCGGGCCGGCAAGGGATGTGCCGCCCCCCGAACCGAAGAGAACGGGCTCGAACACCGAGCCGTAGGGCAGACCACCGGGAGCGTTCCTAGCACTCCGTCCACCTTCACCCCCGTAGGCTCCGCCACCGGCCCAGTCCGGATCCAAGGCGCCGGCTCCGGGACCCTCGTCGCCAGCGAATCCCCGCCCATCGACAATGATCCGTCCGCCAAATTCGATCACGACGTCCCCGCTGGTCGCAAGATCAAAGCCGTAGATCACGTCGGTGCCGGTACCACCCGAGTAGTCAAAGATGAAGCCGGCGTCGTGGGTCACGACGGCCGTCGAGTCGATCGCGAGCGACACGATGTCGTGCCGGCCGTTGATCGTCAGCGTGGTGCCGATGACCATGATCTCGGCCTCCACCAGCGGCACGATCGTCCCGTCGGACGACTCGATCGTGGTGTCCAGCGGGCCGACGGTCGTCGCTGAACGGATCTCCACGGGCGTGGCCAGCGCGGCCGCGGCGCTCAGCGAGAGCGCCAGGCCGGCGGCCAGGACGTGGGCGGTGGCCCGGGCGGTGGCAGTGGTGGGGGCGGGCAGGGGCATGGCGGGTCTCCGGAGTTCGAGGGTCACGGGCCTTGTCTCCCCACATCAGCGCAGAATCGGCCGGGCACCGGAAAGCGGTCCGCCTGGAATTCCGAACGCCGGAGCCGCTTTCGGCTCAGATTGGCCTCTGACCCGGCCCATAGCCCTCGCAGGCGGCCCCCGCCCCGGTGATCCCGCCGCCCGCGGCCCCGCGGCCGCCAGCCCCGCCCCGCCGGCCGCCGCCCGGGCATCGCCGGGGGTCGGTCGACTGGCGCGGGCCGTGGCCCGGCGGTGACCGAGCCCGGCCCGGACAGCGCCCAGCGTACCGCGGGGCGGGGGGAGCGGGGATGGGCAC
>JAVJVK010000002.1 GCA_040221175.1 Phycisphaerales bacterium | reverse complement strand
GCCATGGCCGTTGCGATCGGTCTGGGCCCGGGGATCACCTCGGCCGTGATCGGCGTGGTGCTGGCCTCGATCCCCTGGTATTTCCGACTGCTACGCAGCGAGGTGCTGCGCATCCGCACGCTGATGTATGTCGATTCCGCGCGCGCCCTGGGAGCCTCCAGCTTCCGTCTGATCCGCCGGCACATCCTGCCGCAGACGACCTCGACCATCCTGATCCAGGCATCGTCCGTGTTCAGCTTCTCGATCCTGACGCTGGCCGCGCTGGGCTTCGTGGGGCTCGGCGTCCAGCCGCCCGTGCCCGAATGGGGCACGATGATCACCGAAGGCCTTGCCTTCGCGCTCACCGGTCAGTGGTGGCTGGGCTTCTTCCCGGGCCTTGGCATCTTTCTTCTCGCCGTGTCGGCCAATCTCATCGCCGACCGGCTGCGCGACATCTATGACCCCAAATCAGCGGTCGGGGCGGGCTGAGCATG